>CADBRW010000249.1 GCA_902797155.1 uncultured Lachnospiraceae bacterium | reverse complement strand
GTTCTCTTCACCGCATTCCGCGGGAAGATCAACGAGGTTCGCAAATCCTCCAAGGAAGAGGATCATTTCTTCCGTCCCTTCGAGCTGAAGTCCCTTTCCATGCGGGCCTTCTTCGCGAAATACAAGGACACCTTCACCTTCTCCAAGCTGAGAGGAAAGATTGCCCAGATCAGGGACCGGAAGAGCATGTCACCGGATGACAAATCCGCATGACCACATAAATCCGTATGAAAATGTATCGAGAGAAGGCTCCGTCAGGAGCCTTCTTTTCTGTTCTCCTTTTCCATGTCATCCGGCATGGTCAGGCTTTCTCTTCCCCTGCAAGGGCGTTATTTCTGCTCCGCTTCCTCCACCAGCTTCCGCAGATCCGCAACGATCTCATCGATCTGTTCATTCGTGACCTCATAGAAGCTTCGGGTGGCCTGCAGAGGCATGAAACGGACAATGGCTTCCACCATTTCCATGCTTTCGCTGTCATTCGGTACCAGGCGGTCAAAATAAGGCTTCATCTGCTCCAGGATATACTCCCGCGTAGCCGGATCCTGCAGGATCTCTCCCAGCTGGGTATCCCGTCCTATGGGCAGCGGAAGCTTCTTACTTCCGATGATATGCACTTCAGTTGTATATTCGATCTGCCTTGAAGAACGACCGACCTCAATGATGTAGGATCCATTGGCTGCATACCAGTCACCCCGTTTTACATCATACCAGGCGAAGGCACGTTCATCCAGAACAAATTGAGCCGTCTTCGTTTCACCGGGCTCCAGAGCCAGCTTGCAGAAGCCCTTCAGCTCATGCACCGGACGGATGGCACTGCCTGTCCGATCGGCCACATAGAGCTGGACAGTTTCCTTACCTGCCCGGTCACCCACATTTGTCACATCCACAGAAACCGTAACTCCCTCAGCCGCCGTGAAGCTCTTGCGGCTGACACGCAGGTTGCCGTAACGGAATTCGGTATAGGAAAGACCGTGTCCGAAGGGGAAACGAACCTCCATCTGCTTGGTATCATAATAGCGGTAGCCTACAAAAACGCCCTCCGCATAACGTACCTTATGGTCCATGCCCGGGAAGTTCAGATAACTGGGGTTGTCCTGAAGCTTTATGGGGAAGCTTTCCGCCAGCTTACCCGAGGGATTCACCCGCCCGTACAGAACATCCATCACCGCTTCGCCGATCGCCTCTCCGCCGAGGTATGCCTCCACGATGGCATCCACTTTGTCTGCCCAGGGCAGCTCCACAGGTGAACCGTTGTGAAGCACTACGATCACCGGTTTCCCAAGCTTTGTCAGCTTCTCGATCAGGAGATTCTGGCAGGCCGGAAGCTGCATATGCTCACGGTCATATGCCTCCGACTCAAAGACATCCGGGAGTCCGGCAAAGACCACGATCTTATCCGCTTCTTCCGCTGCTGCAAGCGCCTCCCGCTGCAGCTCCTCATCGATCTCATCCTTTGCTTCGGAGAATCCGCGGTTATAGGTAAATGTGCCGTATCGTTCCGCAACAGACAGCGATGATACCACCTTGAAGCTTTCGATATGAGAGCTTCCACCGCCCTGATATCTCGGACGTTCTGCAAATCCGCCGATCAGCGCCACCTTCTCGTCTCCCGAAAGGGGAAGCACCTTCTCCTCATTCTTCAGGAGCACAATGCACTCCCGCGCTATGGCAAGGGCTTTCTCATGGTCTTTTTCCCAGTCTACTGTCACTTCCTTCTTCTGATCCAGTGCCTTCTCCACCAGCCGGAGGACATTCTCCACCGCCTGATCCAGCGCCGCCTCTGAAAGCCTGCCTTCCTCCACGGCCTTGCAGATTCCCGCTTCATTGACACCGTTGGACCCGGGCATCTCCAGATCCAGCCCGGCTGCAATGCCTGCAACACGATCAGCCACAGCGCCCCAGTCCGACATCACCAGTCCGTCATAGCCCCATTCGTCACGGAGCACCTTGGTAAGAAGCCAGGGATTCTCGGAAGAATAGGTTCCGTTGATGCGATTGTAGGAGCACATGAAGGTCCATGGATCCGCTTCCTTCACCGCAGTTTCAAAGGCGGGAAGGTATATCTCACGAAGTGTTCTTTCATCCACCTCGGAGCTGCAGAACATACGCTCATACTCCTGATTGTTTGCCGCAAAATGCTTGATGGAGGTTCCCACGCCCTCCGCCTGAACGCCGCGGATCAGCGCCGAGGCCAGTTTGCCCGCTACATACGGATCCTCGGATACATACTCGAAATTCCGTCCGCAGAGCGGAGAACGCTTGATATTTACCGCCGGTCCCAAAAGCACGGCAATGTCCTCTGCCTGGCATTCCAGTCCCAGCGCATGTCCCATTTCCTCCAGCAGCTCCGGATCGAAGCTGCAGGCCGACGCACAGGCTGCAGGGAAGCAGACGGATGTAATGGTTCCCATTCGCTTCTCCGCCGGAATATCATACATTTTCCGAACTCCGTGAGGGCCGTCGCTTACCTGGATGGGCGGAACCTCCAGCTCCGGATATGCCGGTGTCCACCAAAAACCCACACCGGCCACCGCCCGCGCTTTATCCTGCAGTGTCATTTTCTCCATGATTCCCTTGATATCCATCGTGTAACCTCCTATCGATCATACCAATCACCTGTCATTCCGATCCCCGCGAAGGATCCCCATTCGCTCAGAATGACATCAGCAGCTTCATGTACGCGCTCTCCTCCGTAACCCCGCTGAGAGGCACCGCGCCATGCTCCAGTAGCTCCATCGTTGTTTCATAGTGACAGTCCTCTGGATCACAGGGCAGGATGTAACAGGGAACCTGCGCCTCCCGGCACCGGTCCAGAAATCCCGTCAGCTCCTTCGGAGCCGTAGACGAATGGTAAAGCGTATGCAGTACCGCACGAACACCCTCCAGGGAGATACTGTCATAACGGATCCCTACGTAGGGATGAAGAAGCAGGACATCCGGTGCCAGGGAAATGTGGGGCACCCGCCATTTACACTCTTCTGTCGAACCGTCGCTCACATCGAATCCATTATCCGTCTCCTCCGCCGGGCATCCTTCCATATCCGTCGAACGAGCCATCCAACCCTCCGGCACCACATACCGTCCCTCTTTCTTTTCCAACACCTTCATTCCGTCACTGAAGAAATCGTCCGTTCCGGGTCTGCACTGCCGAAGCTCCCCGGCCCGATGCAGATACATGATTCCATCTGAGTTCCTGTACGGAACATATACCGAATCTGCAGTCATATTCTCAGAGTCCCTCTCTTCGCCACCGCGCATCATCCGGAATTCCTGCATCAGCTGAACTGCCGCAAGAGTATTTTCTGCCCCATTGCTTTCCGGATCCTCAAGAGGCCTTTGGGTTGCAAGAAGAAAGACAGGAACCAGGCAGCCTTTCATCAGTTCACTGAGGAAAGCCGCTGTGTATGCCAGGGTATCCGATCCGTGTGTGATGAATATCCCGTCATATTCCGTCACATCCTCGCTTCCCAGACATTCCGCCAACTTTTCCAGGTGGGACAACGTCATATGCTCACTCAGCACCTGGTACGGAACCCGCACCGTCACATCCAAAGAAAGCTCCGGCGCACGACTCTTCAGTGCCGCCAGCAGCAGAGGTTCCGCGTCCCCGCCCGATGCTCCTCCCTCATCCTCCGGTACAGGCAGACGACGCAGTCCGTCCTCTCCGATAACGGTACCGATGGTCCCTCCGGTAAGGATGAGAAGGATACGGAACGACGACCTTTTCTCTGTTATACTACTCATACATCCTCCAAAAAAAGGCCCGACGCTTCGGGCCGTAATGGGGTCTGACCCCTGTTTCACTGTATGTACAGTATGCTGCTGAACAGGAAGTTGTCATACTTCCTTATATGATCGATATAATCCTCGAAATTCATATAATAGGCCTGTCCCCAGGAGGAGATCAACAGCATCCCGTCTTCAACTGCACCCGTCACCGTCACGTAATGATCCCGCATGGATGAGGCTTTCACATACTTTCCGTCCTCCGCTCTGCGGTACAGGGGCAGGGTCTGATCCTTATGAAAGAATCCCGGTCCTACCGAAAGAAGCACGGGGATATCCGCTTCCAGCATTTCCGGAAGACGGCGGAGCAGGCGTTTCTTCCCTATGGACCATTTAGAGCGATAAGGCAGGTTCTCCCGCCGGAAGATCCGATTCATCCGCCGTGCCAGGCCGAAGCCGGTAATCCCCAGCTTCCCGCGGACACGAAAATCCTGAGCCAGCACATGGATATCATCCAGATATTCCTGCTTCCCCACCATTGTCCGAACTCCCGTCTGCGACACCATACGGGAGGAATCTTCCCTTCCTGCACGGTTTCTCAGATACCTGAGGATATCAGCAGCCGCAATAAGACCGCAGCCGAAGGAACGCTCCGCCTCCGTGGAAAGCCATGCCTGGTTTCCTCCGTAGGTTTGGGTCCCGTCCGCCTGACGGACAGCCACGTATGGATTTTTTAACATCTGCGTCCGGACCATAAGCTCCCGAAGTTCAAATAACGTGTATGAAACCGCTGGATTTTTGGTCCGCGGTATATTACAATAGTGACTCGAAGTTATTATACTCCGCGGGAGCTTCCTCCCGCAAGCTAAATGAAAGGATCCACTGAAAATGATCGAACAGATTTCTATCTTCGCCGAGAACCGAAAAGGTTCCATGCGTGAGATCACAACACTCCTGACGGAGAATGACCTGAACATTTACTGCGCCATCACCAACGACAGTGCCGAGTACGGTATCGTACGTCTGCTGGTGGACGAGACCGAGCGTGCTTTCAAACTTCTGAAGGACAACGGTTTTACCTGCAAGGTATCCCGCGTGATCTGTGTAAAGATTCCGGATGCAGTCGGCAGTCTGAACCAGCTCCTGAAGGATGTGGAGGACAGCAATATCAACCTGGATTACCTCTATGTATCCTACAGCCGTGAGGACGCAACTCCGGTAGCCGTGATGCATGCATCCGGGTACGCCGAGGTTGAGGAGTGCCTGAAGAACCGGGGATATGCGGTAGTGTGATTCGTTATTCGCCGCCTGCTCCCGCCGACCGCCATCCGGCCGCTTCGCGTCCGTCGCGCCTTCGGCGCTTCTGATGGCGGCGGACGTTCG
>CADBRW010000248.1 GCA_902797155.1 uncultured Lachnospiraceae bacterium | reverse complement strand
GGTCCGGGAACGGGAGAAGTCGACGAGGCAGGACCGGGTGGGCCGGGAACGGGAGATGACGGCGATCAGGTACCGGGCGGCCCCGATGCAGGGGACTGGGACGATGCAGGGCCGGGTGGCTACGGAGGACCGGCTGCTGCGGCGGACGATGTGGTGATCGAGCCGGTTGATTCGTACGAGATTGAGCAGGTTGATCCGGATGAGCAGGCAAGGGAAATGGACGCGGAGCTTCGTCGGATGATTGGAATGGCTGAGCCGGACAGATACGGCTATTCCGATTTCAGCGAGCGATATCCGGAGAGTCATGCAGATGCGAATCCGGACTGGATAGAGAGTACCCTTTCCTCGAAGGATGACTATGATGTGATCATAGATAAGATGGAGGATTTTCTGAGTGAGTCGCTGAACACTTATCAGAAAGGGAGTGACTGGGAGTACGAGTTCTATCACCCGGAATCAAAGATGAACCGTGCACTGGTACTCTACGCCGGAAATATGTTCAGCTGTTATGTGAGTCCGGTAAGCTCACTTTCGGGAAACAACCATTTCAGCGGGGCGGTTCCCAGTGCCATTCCATATACGGAGATCGAGTACATCCTCTGCGGGGGATCCGATCCCAATGAGAATGCAAAGCTCTGTATCCGTGAATGGCAGAACTATCTCACCATGTGGTGCATACTGGAGGAATTCTTTGCGGATTCCGATATGCAGAACACGTTTTTGAATGAGGCGGAAACCCTGGCAGAGGGGGAATACAGTGTCCCCTATTATCGTGATCTGTTCCGTTTTGCCCACGCCTGCAGCAATGCCGAGAGCAAATGGCTCGCAAGTATTCATGGAGGCGAGGTGGAGGTCTATCAGATAACGCAGACAAACACCATCCGTTACAGGCATTTTATGCAGGTCCTTTTGAACCGGTTCATTCCGGAAAACCGGGAAGCGGTCCTGGACCGTATGCAGACCGTGATCGAGAAGAATATGCAGAAGGCAGGACACACGAACTTCAGTTTTGATTCCGCGTATACCATGCTGTGGATCGATGCTGAGGTACAGGTAAAGACCCTGGTGCTGCCGAAGCAGACCCTGAAGTATAAGGATGTTGCAACATACTGAGAAAGGAGAAGAATATGGGACGGAATCAGGACCCGGCAGAGACAACCGAATACCGCACCGCAAAGGAATCCGAAGGTGGAATGATCTCTTTGGAAATGCTGCTCTTCCTTTCCCTGTACGTGATGTTCTTCTCCGGACTGCTTCTCATGATGGATCAGATGATCATGCAGTACCGGCTGAAGACGGCCGTAATGGAGACTGCGAGAGAAGCTGCCACATTTTCCGCGCTGGATGTTAAGACCATGTATACGTCCTACCAGATGTATAAGGAGTACGGGGCGTTAAACCGTCAGGAGGAGCATTTGGGCTGGAAGGAGATGGGATGGGAGCTCAGCTACATGAATACCTTCTGCAAGGCAGCCACCAATGCCGAAGCCGGGTGGAACTATAACGTGGTGTTCCTGGCATTGCTCAGTAAGAAGGATCCGGATCTGGCGAAGCATATGGAGCAGCAACTGGTGCAGAACGGAACGGCAGGTCTCTCCTTCAGGAATTCGGAGATCGGAGGCGACGGTGTGTTCACGCTGACCTTGAATTACAGGAGCAAAGGAATCCGTATTCCTTTTACCAAGGACTCGTACCTGCTGAGCTGGGACAGCTCCTGCAGTGCCACCACTCGCGCGTGGAAGTAAAAAACGTTACGAAAAATCGGGCAGTATGGAATCAGATTCCCGAAAGGATGAGGTTGGACAGGATGGGGTCAGACGAAGGGGTCTGACCTCATCCTGTTCAGTCTGACCGTGTAACATTTTTGTAATGGGGTCTGACCCCGTTAAGATGTGCAGAAAAGATATCTCCGGACTGTGAGAGAATAGAGTCAGAGGAAATGGGAAACCATGCAGAAAGGGGATGAATTCATGTCAGAGATAGGGATGAAAATGTGGATCGGAATGATGGCGGTGTCCATGCTTTTCGCAGTCAGTATCCTGCTGCAGGGCGGGAGTGTGATCCGCGGCAGGATGGAGCAGAAGGTGGGATGGAGAAGACTGGCGGTTTATGTACTGCCTATCGCACCGGCGCTTACGGCGCTGCTTCTTATGACGGGCAGCGATGCACCTGCGGTCATAAAGTCAGTGATCCTGTGTTCCTTTCTTCCGCTGGTAGCGGTGATCGACAGAAGAGAGATGATCATACCCAACCGGCTGCTGCTTCTGATGCTGGGGTATTGGATCCTGGCGTCGGCGGTACATATGCTGGCAATGGGTACTTTGGATACGGAGTATCTGGTGAATGCCCTGACAGGCGGTCTGATCGGCGCGTCTCCGCTTCTGGTCCGGCTCATCAGTAAGGGCGGGATCGGAATGGGCGATATCAAGCTCTTTGCGGTCGTCGGGCTGTACGTAGGCAAGGAGGATATCCTCCGGGCCATGTTCTTCTCTCTGGTGCTGGCCCTGATCGTTCTCCTGGGAAAGAGGATCAGGAAGCAGATCGGCCGGAAGGATCAGGTGAGCTTCGGCCCCTATGTGGCTGTGGGAACCATCCTGATGGTATTTATGAATATTCCGCTTTTGGGATAGACGGAGGTGATGAGGATGAAGAAAGCCGGTTGGATGCTCCTATGGCTGGGG
>CADBRW010000247.1 GCA_902797155.1 uncultured Lachnospiraceae bacterium | reverse complement strand
TCTTTCTGTTGCACTTTCCCGGGAGTCGCCTCCGCCGGACGTTATCCGGCATCCTGCCCTGTGAAGCCCGGACTTTCCTCACCCGGCCACTGCATCTGCCGGTTCCCCGAAGGGCCTTGCGGATGAGATGCTGCCGGCCGCGATCACCTGTCCTGCTCGACAGGACATAGTGTAACATACTGAATCTAAAATATCCAGTCTATATAAGAACCATTTAAGAAGGAGGATGCATTTATGGAGTTAGCAACCTGTATCAGAGAGAGAAGAAGTGTACGGCGTTTCACTGAGGAGAAGGTGGATCATGAGACCATTGAGAAGATCATAGATCTGGCGAGGTTTGCACCGTCCTGGAAGAATACCCAGACCACCAGGTATTATGTGATCGAGGATGCGGATATGATCAAGGCGATCTGCGATGATGCGGTGCTGGGGTTTGAGGGAAATCAGAAGACACTCTCCAAGGCACAGCAGCTGGTGGTCATAGCTACCGTGAATAAGCGCTGCGGTTATGAGAGAGACGGTTCCTTCACCACATCCAAGGAGGACCGTTGGGAAATGTTTGATGCAGGGATCGCTTCCCAGACATTTTCACTGGCAGCCCATGATCTTGGAGTGGGAAGTGTTATGATGGGAATCTTTGATGAGAAGAAGATCGCGGAGATCATCAGTCTTCCGGAAGGACAGAGTGTGTCCTGTCTTCTTGCCATCGGTTATCCCAAGTTCACACCGGATCCGGTTCCGAGAAAGGAAGTGGCGGATCTTCTGCAATACCGCTGATCCCGCTTACAGCATCCGGGTAGAACAGAAGGAAGATTTGTAAGGGAGTCATAATTGAAACGAGTATTTATTGCCGAGAAACCCAGTGTCGCGCAGCAGTTTGCGACGGCACTGGGCATTCGCGGTGCCAGACAGAACGGATATATCGAGGAGGGTGATACCATCGTGACCTGGTGCGTCGGGCATCTGGTCACCATGAGCTATCCGGAGGTGTATGATGCAGCGCTGAAGAAGTGGAGCATGGATACCATTCCTTTTATACCGGAGCAGTTCCGATATGAGATCATCCCCGCGGTTTCCAAACAATTCAATATCGTAAAAGGCCTGCTGCTCCGGGAGGATGTGGAATCCATTTATGTCTGTACCGACTCGGGGCGTGAAGGAGAGTACATCTATCGATTGGTGGATCAGATGGCAGGGGTTCCGGACACGAAGAAGAAATATCGGGTATGGATCGATTCGCAGACAGACGAGGAGATCCTGCGAGGGATCCGGGAAGCGAAGCCCCTTGAGGAGTATAATGCACTTTCGGACGCCGCATATCTTCGTGCAAAGGAAGACTATCTGATGGGCATTAATTTCTCCAGGGCACTGTCCCTCAAATATGCCTGGAAGGTGAAGGAGTACCTGGGCATGGACCGCTGTGTGATCGCTGTGGGACGTGTCATGACCTGCGTGCTGGGAATGATCGTGGAAAGGGAGCGGAGCATCCGCTCCTTTACGCCGACACCCTTCTACCGGGTACTTGCCAAGGTGGGCAAGAAACCGGAGGAGGCGGATAATACCACCCTGTTTGAAGCTGAGTGGAGAGCTGTACCCGGCAGCCGGTATATGGAAAGTCCGGAGCTGTATAAGGAAAACGGTTTCCGAAAGAAGGAGAAGGCGGAGGAACTGGTTCGCTATCTGGATGAACCCGTACCGGTCACACTGAAGGTGGAGAAGCTGACGAAGAAGACCGAGAAGAAGAATCCTCCCCTGCTGTACAACCTGGCAGAGCTTCAGAATGACTGCTCCAGGATATTTAAGATCAACCCGTCTCAAACCCTGGAGATCGTTCAGGAACTGTATGAGAAGAAAATGGTGACCTATCCCAGAACGGATGCCCGTGTCCTGTCGACAGCTGTTGCGAAGGAGATCGATAAGAATCTTCGGGGGCTCGGAAACTATCCTGAACTGGGCGGTTATGCGAATTACGTACTGCAGCAGGGCGGCCACAAAGGAATCGCCAAGTCCCGTTATGTGAATGATAAGCAGATCACCGATCACTATGCCATTATTCCCACGGGCCAGGCAGTTGGACAGGCCGCTTCACTTCCGCCTGTGAAGGCAGGTGTGTACGATCTCATCGTACGGCGCTTCCTGTCCATCTTCTATCCGGCAGCAGAATACCAGAAGGTGGCCATCGAGCTGCTCAGGCATGAGGAACACTTTTTTGCGAATTTCAAGAGCCTGGTGAAGCCGGGATATCTGATCATCGCGGACAGGAATTACGGAAAGAAGAAGGCCAGAGGCGAAGGAGAAGAGGAAGAGAAGAAGCCGGAGAGTGAGCGTGAACAGGGCGATGACGCGAAGGAGAAAGCTGAGGAGAGCGGGGAGAAGATGATGGATCCGGAGGAGGCCGCACGACTGGTGGAGGGTCTTCGGAAGGGCAACGTTCTTTCCTGTAACGGCTTCAACATCAAGGAAGGAGAAACCTCTCCTCCGAAGCGTTACGCATCCGGTACCCTGATCCTAGCCAT
>CADBRW010000246.1 GCA_902797155.1 uncultured Lachnospiraceae bacterium | reverse complement strand
GGGCGGTGGGCAGCAGTATCGTCAGCCCGTGCAGGGGCAGCAGGGACAGTCGCAGTATCGTCAGCCGCAGCAGGGCGGTGGGCAGCAATATCGTCAGCCGCAGCAGGGCGGTGGGCAGCAGTATCGTCAGCCGCAGCAGGGCGGACAGCAACAATATTATCAGTCGCAGCAGAGTGGACAGCAGTATCGCCAGCCTGCGCAGGGTCAGCATCATCCTCAGGGACAGCATGGCCAGAGGCCGAATGGCAATGGCCAGAGACCGAACGGCAACGGTCAGAATCCCAACGGACATAAACCTGAGAAGAAGGGCGGTATCAATACCACATTGAAGGTTCTGATCCCCATCCTTTCCGTTCTCATCATACTGGTGATCGTTCTGATCGTTGTGATGGTGAATAAGAAGGACAGCGGCAGTGGTTCCGGAGGTTCTGCATCCGTTCCGTCCACTTCAAAGACAGAGGTGAAGACCGCCGGGAAGACGGAGGATAAGACCAAAGCCACCACGGAGAAGCCGACGGAGAAACCGACGGAGGAGAAGACGGAAGCAAAGACTGACGCAACCACGGAAGCAACGACTACGGCTACAACGGAGAAGACCACGGAGCCTCCGACGGAAGCGCCGAAGAAGACTCTGAAGAATGATATCGACAAGATCGTAAAGAGTGTAAAATCCAAAAAGGGATTCCAGAATGATAACGGGGCACAGGGTGTTGTGGCTGATTTCAACGGAGACGGAACCTATGAGGTAATGATCCTTTATTCGCAGCACACCAACAATGACTATTCCATCCGTTATGAGATCTGGGAGCTGGAGGACGGCTCTTCCCAGATGCTGGTCAGCGGTCCGCTTTTTGCAGAGGTTGGCGGAAACCAGGGTACCCTCGGTGTTGTGAAGAGGGACGGAAAGGCTTACATCATGCTGAACGTGGAGTCACCTGCGGAAATGAATTTTAATGAAACCATTGACTTCATCGGCTGGGCTAAGGACGTGAAGGCTCCCGAACAGGCGCCTACCTATAGCTTTACGGCAAAGGGTATCTCCGGTGACGAGGAGAACGGAACCTACAAGATCAACGGGAAGGATACCCCGTATTCTGATTACAAAGCCGAGCTGAAGAAGTTTAAGACAGTCTATGAGCTGAATTATTATAAGACACCGGAGGGGGATGTGGTAAAACTGGATGACCTTTCCAAGGTGTACGGAAACCTGAGCTATTAATTGATACGGAGGATTGTATGGGGTTATTTGATAAGCTTTCGGAGAAGTTTGAAAAGAAGGAATGTGTCTTCTGCGGAAAGGAGCTGGGGCTTCTGGGCAAGAAGAAGCTGGAGGACGGCGTGATGTGCAAGGACTGCGTTTCACTTCTTTCTCCCTGGTTCACGGACAGAAAGAACAGTACGGTTGCCGAGATCGAAGAGCAGCTGGCATATCGTGAGCAGAATCTGAAGGAGCTGCAGAGCTTTCAGGGAACGGCTGAATACGGAGAGGATGCGGAGATCTTCATCGTGGATGAACCCAACCGGAGATTTATCGTACTTCCGAGAAAAAATACGGATGTGGCGAAGTACAATCCGGATATCATTTCCTTCGATGATGTAACGGAAATGAAACTGGATATGAGCTATCATTCCACAGAAGAGAAGAGGAGAGATCCCGAGGGAAAGATGGTATCCTTCATGCCGCCGCATTTTGAACACTGCTTCGATTTCTATCTGAAGATCGAGACCAGACATCCTTATGCACATACTCACAGGGCGCATCTGAACGGAAGGACCCTGAAGGTACATACGCTGGGACCGAAGATGCAGAGAAGCTACAGCCTGAATGCGCTGGATGATCTAAGAAGATTCCTGGATTATTACCCGCCCCGTACCAATCATGACCAGTACAGGGCTGAAACGGAAATGGAAGACTGTTACTATTTCGCTGATATGGGCGATGCGATCTGTCGTGCGATCTTAAGAGGTTAATATGGCTTACGTTGAATTTCAGGACGTACAAAAGATATACAAGAGCGGGGAAGTATCAGTCTCCGCTCTTTCAGGTGCGTCCTTTACCATCGAGAAGGGTGAATTCTGTGTGATCGTAGGTGCTTCCGGAGCAGGCAAGACCACGATCCTGAACATCCTTGGGGGAATGGATACCCTGACCTCCGGACGGGTAATGATCGACGGGGATGAGATCTCCGCTTATAATAAACGCCAGCTCACGACCTACCGACGGCTGGATGTGGGCTTTGTATTTCAGTTTTACAATCTGGTGCAGAACCTGACGGCTCTTGAAAATGTGGAGCTTGCCGTACAGATCTGCAAGGATCCTCTGCAGCCGGCGGAGGTCCTGAAGGATGTGGGACTGGAGGACCGGATGAAGAACTTCCCATCCCAGCTGTCCGGCGGAGAGCAGCAGCGTGTGGCCATCGCCCGTGCACTGGCAAAGAATCCGAAGCTTCTTCTGTGTGACGAGCCTACGGGAGCACTGGACTATGTGACGGGTAAATCCATTCTGAAGCTTCTTCAGGACACCTGCAGAAATACGGGAACCACGGTGATCGTGATCACACACAATTCCGCGCTGACCGCCATGGCAGACCGGGTGATCCGTGTAAAGAGCGGGCGTATTCAGGAGGAACTGATCAATCAAAACCGCGTTGATATCGATGAGATAGAGTGGTAGAACCAAGATGAATCATTCAGGGAAAAGCGCACTTCGACATTCCACGCTCCGGGAGATCCGGGGCTCCTTCGGTCGGTTCTTTGCGATATTTGCCATCATCGCATTGGGAGTCGGCTTCTTTTCGGGTGTCAGAGTCACGACCCCTGCCATGGTTCATACCTTTGATACCTTTTTCAAGGAGAAGAATCTCTTTGATTATAAGCTGGCAACCACCATCGGATGGGATGAGGAAGCGGTAGAGGAGATACGCAGGAAGCCCGGAGTGCTTAATGCGGAAGGCTCACGGCAGTATGATGTGATCTGTCTTTCTGCCGAAGGCCGCGATGTGGTTTATAAAGCACATTCACTTCCCGAAAATGTGAATCAGCTCCTGCTCAGAGAAGGTCGGCTGCCGGAGAAGGCGGACGAGGTTTTACTGGATAACCGGAGCAGAAGCGAGCTGAAGCTTGGAGATACACTGTATTTTTCGGATAACTGTCCGAAGGAGAATACGAAACATTTTCGGAGTAAAGAATATACGATCGTAGGCTTCGCCGATTCCGCACTGTACATCAATTTCGAACGGGGAACCACATCTTTGGGGAACGGTCTTGTGTCCGGATTCCTGTATCTTACGCCGGATGCATTTTCAGAGGATGCCTATACGGAAATCTATGTGGACATGGATGTCTCCGGTGACATCTATTCCGAGGAATACGACGAGAACATGGACCTGCTCCGTCCGGAATGGGAGCAGATTCTGGACAAGGCCGCCGAGCATCGGATGAAGCGTCTTGTAAATGATCCGAAGAACCTGCTCATCAGTATCTGGAGCCTTGTTACAGGCGGAGAGGATACAAACCCTGTCAATTACCTGATGGAACGGAATACGAATATCGGATACGTGTGTCTGGAAAGCGATTCGAAGATCGTGGAGCAGGTGGCACGGGTATTCCCTGTCTTCTTTATCCTTGTGGCCGCGCTGGTATGTATGACAACCATGACACGTATGGTGGAAGAGCAGAGAGGGCAGATCGGAATCCTGAAGGCACTGGGCTATTCGGAAAATGATATCATGACGAAATATGTATCCTATTCCGGAAGCGCATCGCTGCTGGGCTGTATCATCGGGTACGGCGTCGGTATCGTTCTTTTCCCCAGTGTGATCTATATTACCTATAATCTCATGTATATCAACCTGGATCTCAGGTTTGTCTTTGATCTTCCCCTTGCAGTGATTGCATTGCTTGTATCTATGATCTGTTCCGTGGGGATCACCATATTTGCGGTGCGGATGGAACTGGGTTCGGCTGCGGCAGAGCTGATGCGTCCGAAGGCCCCGAAGCCCGGGAAGAGGGTTTTCCTTGAGCGTCTTCCTGCCATCTGGAATCGAATGAAGTTTCTGCATAAGGTGTCGGTCCGGAATATCTTCCGTTACAAAGGCCGCTTCTTCATGATGATCCTGGGTATCAGCGGATGTACCGCCTTACTGCTTACCGGCTTCGGAATCAAGGATTCCATACGGGATTTTGCAAGAATGCAGTTTGAAGAGGTGCAGGTGGCGGATCTTGATTTTACGTTCCGTACCGGAAATGACGGAAAACCGTCGGAGGATCTGGTCAGTCTGCTGGAGCAAAAGACGGAGTCCTACATTTTCACATATTCAGGATCCTGGGATCTGATCCATGAGAAGACGGTGAAGAGCGTGAACCTGATCGTTCCCGAAGAGGGGAAGGATTTCAGAGAGTATTTCCGTCTGTCAACTCTGGAGGGAGAGGCGCTTCCGGTTCCGGGAAAGGGACAGATCCTGATCTGTGCAGCGCTTGCCGAACGTTACGATCTGAAGGTGGGAGATGAGATCCGTCTCAGGAGTGAGAAGCTGAAGGAGGTACCGCTGAAGGTGGCAGGTGTCTTCCGCAGTCATATCTATAATTATGCTGTGGCATCTCCGGAGGATATTCAGGAGAATCTGAACTGTGCCTATGTGAAGTATGCGGATGGTACGGATATCTTCCAGGCTCAGACGGAACTCTCGGAGTGTAAGGACGTGACCTACGTTACGGTGTACAGCACACTGAAGGAACGGTTCACGAATATGCTTTCCAGCCTGGATTATATCGTACTTGTCATCATCATCAGTGCTGCGGGACTTGCATTTGTGGTGCTTTACAACCTGACGAACATCAATATCACAGAACGTATCCGTGAGATCGCAACCATCAAGGTCCTTGGTTTTTATCCCAATGAAACCGCCCAATACGTCTTTCGTGAAAATATGGTACTGACCTTCTTCGGAATGACATTGGGGCTTGGCCTGGGCATCCTGTTACATCGATTTGTGATGTTACAAATTCATGTAGATATGGTATACTTTAATATACAGATCCTTCCCATGAGCTTCCTCTACGGAGTAGTGCTGACCTTTGTCTTCACCTTCGTGGTAAACCTGTTCATGCGAAGGAAACTTGAGCGGATCAATATGGCGGAATCACTGAAATCCGTCGAATGAGAGCAAGGAAGCTGCAGACATTTTCAGACAGAAAGAAGGTAGCCTATGACACCACATAATTCAGCCAATGCAGGAGATTTTGCAAAGACCGTACTGATGCCGGGAGACCCGATCCGGTCAAAATATATCGCAGAGCATTATCTGGAGGCGGCCCGTCTGGTCAATGATGTACGCGGAGTGCAGGGCTATACCGGTTATTATAAATGTACACCGGTGTCCGTTATGGCCAGCGGCATGGGGATTCCCTCCATTTCCATCTATTCCCATGAGCTCTATACGGAGTATGGCGTGGAGAATATCATCCGCGTCGGTTCTGCAGGTGCTCTCAGGAAGGATATGAAGCTGGGCAGTGTTGTGGCAGGAATGGGAGCCTGCACGGATTCAAATGTGGCATCACAGCTGGGGCTTGGTGCCAGCTTTGCCCCCATTGCAAGTTTCGAACTGCTTGTTGCCGCTGTAGAGCAGGCGAAGGCTATGAATGTGGAAATGCGGGTGGGGAATCTGTATTCCAGCGACCTTTTCTATGATGAGGCGGGCAGGAGTCTCCGTATGACCAAGCTGGGTGTGCTTGCGGTGGAAATGGAGGCGGCAGGGCTGTATATCGAAGCTGCAAAATGCGGGAAAAATGCCCTGGCTATCTGTTCCATCTCCGATAATGTGATCACAGGCGAGGCGTTGGATTCCGATGCCCGTGTGAATACCTTTGAGAATATGATCATCATCGCCCTGGATACCGCGGTGGCAGTTGCAAGGGATGAGCATCTGTAAATAGCAGGAGAGGAGTGGCTATGGGAGAAGGACGTGAGGTGGTTCTGGCCATCTGCTATGACTTTGACAAGACCCTGTCACCGACAGACATGCAGGCGCAGGGCTATATCCAGTCCGTGGGTTATGATGTGGGCGAATTCTGGAAGAAGACGAATGCGCTTGCCGAGGCCAATGAAATGGACGGAAATCTGGCATATATGTATGTCATGAAGGATGAAGCCCGTGGACGGCTGCTGTTTACGAGAGAGAAGCTGGTGGAATACGGCAGCAGAGTGCAGCTTTTCCCCGGCGTGGACACCTGGTTTGACCGGCTGAATGCCTATGGCAGGGAGCGGGGAATTACGGTGGAACATTACATCATTTCCTCCGGTTTAAAGGAAATGATCGAAGGCACCGAGATCGCAAAACGTGGCGTATTCCGGAAGATCTATGCCAGCTCCTTTTACTATGATGACCGGGGAGAAGCGGTGTGGCCCGCACAGGTCATCAACTATACGAATAAGACTCAGTTCCTGTTCCGGATCGAGAAGGGTGTGTTGGATATCAACGATGATGCGGTGAATACCTACTTCCCGCCGGAGGAACTCCGGGTTCCCTTCCGAAACATGGTGTATATCGGAGACAGCGATACCGACATCCCGTGTATGAAGCTGGTGAATGTCAACGGAGGACATTCCATCGGTGTCTACAATCCGGAGGTGGGAAAGGAACGGGTGATCCGCATGATGAAGGACAACCGGATCCGGTATATGTCCCCGGCGGATTACAGCGAAGGCTCCGAACTGGAGGGCCTGCTGAAGGACATCATCGATAAGACCGCCAGCTACGAACGGCTGGAGCAGAAGCATGTGAGAGATGCGAAGGAGACACTGTGATCAGCAGTATTATACGCAGTCCAAGAAATTGGACTGCGTTTTTTTGTTGCTGAGAATTTACTGTATTTCTAAAAAACATGTGATAGTCGAGATCTAATAAATCGAGGATATTTAGGTTTATTAGATCTCGGCTTTTGTATAATATACTAGACAAAAATGGTGTGATTTTGTATAATATATTATACAAACGGAGGGCCCGCATATGGATGCAACAATTCTTAAAACAATCATATATGAACAGCATGAGATCATACGAAATGAAGTGATCATTCCAAGAGATTATGAGCTTGAAGAAAACGGAAACTATGTTATCATTGGATTAAGAAGAGCAGGAAAGACGACACTTCTTCATAAGGTAGTACAGGATTTGGTTGCTTCAGGTGTGAGTTGGGAACAGATCATTTATATTAACTTTGAGGATGAGCGTTTACTTGGCTTCAACGTTAATGATTTTGATGATATCATGAAGGTGGCAGGAGAACTGACTGATCAAAAGCCGTTTTTCTTTTTGGATGAGGTTCAAATTGTTGATCAGTGGGAGCATTTTGCCAGACGTTTGGCGGACGCTAAGGAGCGGGTATATATCACCGGAAGTAATGCACAAATGCTCAGCTCCGAAATTGCATCAACTTTGGGTGGAAGATATCTGATCAAAAAGATCGATCCCTACAGCTGGAAGGAATTTCTGACAGCATCACATCAATCATTTACGGAAAAGGATTTGCTTGTATCGAAAACCCGTGGGCAGATAAGGAAAAAATGGAACGAATACCTGGAGTATGGAGGCCTTCCGGAGGCTCTGCTTTATCACAATAAGAGAGAGTATCTTTCCGGTGTTTACCAGAAGATCTACTTAGGCGATATTGTTCGGCGGAACAATATCCGAAATGATATGGCTGTCCATATGCTCATCAAGAAGATGGCAGAGGCAGTAAGAAATGATGTTTCCTATAGCAAACTAAATAATACGGTGAATTCCGTTGGCGTAAAGGTGACGAAAATGTCGCTGATCTCTTATGTGGATCATGCCAAGGCCGCATTCCTGATCTTTGATGTGAAGAACTATTTTTCCAAGTTTTCAGAGAGGGCGAGCAATCCGAATTACTATTTTTCCGATAATGGAATCCTGAATCTGTTTTTGTTTGATAAGAGCAGTATTCTTTTGGAAAATGCGGTTGCGATACATCTACATCGTCTTTACGGAGCTGATCTTTATTTCCTGAAATCTGTTCAGAATGGAATTGATATTGACTTCTATGTTCCGGAGACTCAGACTGTATATCAGGTTGCTTACTCTTTGGAAGGGGAAGCATATGAACGTGAGATTGGCGGGATCGTAAAGCTGTCACAGAAGTTTTCGGAAGCGTCCCGTTTTGTGATCATTACAAATGACGAAGAAAGAACGGTTGAAACAAGTGGTCTGAAGATTGAAGTAATTCCGGCATACAAGTATCTTTTAAAATAATAAACAGGGGGACAGCATTTATGGATTATCATGTAACACTTTCATCATTTCCGATAACTCTTGCAGAGCTGCAGGCATTGCCGGAGGCGGCACTGACACAGCCGGAAGCGGTTGTGGCACTTACGGTTGCCGCGCTGAACGT
>CADBRW010000245.1 GCA_902797155.1 uncultured Lachnospiraceae bacterium | reverse complement strand
CAGTGCTTCTACCTCTTTGGTCTTATCCAGGGAAAGCATGGGGGACGGATGCGCTTCCTTCGGGAGGGAGCTTACCACCTCGTAACCCACCTTCTGGGTGGGACTGTCCGTAAGTATCACGCCGGTTTCCTTCTCCAGCGCCAGCAGCTCATCGTACAGCTTATCATATTCGAAATTGCTCATGATCTCCCGGTCTTCCATGTAATACGCTTTGGAAGCCTCTCCCAAGATAACCACAAGCTCTTTCATGCGGTTCATTTTCGTTGTCTGATCCATAGTCATTTTCCCCATACCCGAACTCTCCGCTTTGCGCAGGACAACGTATGTCACTTAGAACAAGCATTGCGAAGGATCTTCAGTTCTTCTCCAAGTATCTCTCTGTACTCCCCGGGTGCGAGTTCCCCAAGGAGGATATTGCATTCCCGGATCCTCTTCAGAAATACCACCTTATAACCCAGCGCCTCACACATCCGCCGGATCTGACGGTTCAGTCCCTGGGTAAGGATGATACGAAATGTATTCTGCCCCTGCTTTACCACCTTGCAGGGACGTGTCACCGTGTCCAGGATCTCCACACCACTCGACATCTGCTTCAGAAACTCAACAGTTATGGGATGATCCACTCGGACCACATATTCCTTTTCGTGATGATTCCGTGCCTTCTGAAGCGAGTTTGACAGATCTCCGTCATTTGTAAGAAGCAGCAACCCCTGGGAATTCTTATCCAGACGCCCCACATACATGCACGGAACCGGAAGCGAAAGGGACCGGAAGATACTGTCCTTATCAGCCTCTCTCGAGGTGCAGACCAGCCCCAGTGGTTTATTGTATGCATAAACATGGGTGGATGCCTGTGGCTGCACAACCTCGCCACGGTAAGTCACCACATCTCCTGCCAACACCTTGGAACCCATGGATGCAGGAACACCGTTGATCATCACCTCTCCGGCTTCAACGGCCAGGTCTGCCTTTCTCCTCGACAGAACCCCCGCCTCACTCAGATATTTGTTTATACGTATCGGTTCATTCATAATAATATTAAAAAATACTGGCAAAAATAAAAGATTCACTATATAATAGTGAAGTAAACAAGTTGAAATAGTTTATATTTTTAAGTAGAGGTGCAAATATGGATCAGATTGATATAAAGCTTCTGTCATTGCTTCAGGAAAATGCCCGTTATCCGCTGAAATATCTGGCCAGCCAGGTATATCTTTCTTCCCCGGCCGTTTCCGCACGCTTGGAGCGCCTGGAGAAACAGGGGATCATTGCAGGATATCATGCAAATGTAGAACCCCTTTCCCTTGGCTTCCACATCACCGCATTCATCAATCTTTCTCTGGATCCGAAACAGAAACCGGAGTTCTATCCCTTTATCGCAGCCTGCCCCAACGTACTGGAATGTGACTGCGTTACGGGAGCTTTCTCCATGCATATCAAGGTCTGCTTTCCCAGCACACAGGAACTGGACACTTTCATCGGACACCTCCAGGCCTTCGGTAAGACCGAGACCCAGATCGTGTTCTCCACGCCGGTGCCCTATCGCGGTATCAATGTAGCTTCTCTGTTTGGAGAGAATGCAGATACGGATGAAATGAATCCGGAAGACAAGAACTGATCCTATTGTGCTTCCGTGGCAGCCTGTGTGGTCTGCTGCTCAGTCCCGGAATTACCGGAGCTGCTCTGGTTATCCGTCAGACGATTATAGAAATTGCGGAAGGTTTCATCCTCGGCGATACATTTCTCCTGGTCATCCTTGACCATCTGCATCAGATCCACAATATCAGCCTTCTGATTCATGGCTGCAATATAATCAGTAACCTCTTTACTAAGGGCGGAATTATCGATCAGATATTTTCCGTCCTTTTTGATCACATAAAGGGCCGGATTCATATCCAGCGGTGTACTGACCACATTTGCAATAGAGATATTCGCCACGGTATACACTACAAGGGTATCCTCTGTCAGTCCCTTAATGGTATAACATTTGATATTGTTATATCCCGTAACAACCTCTGCCTTCTTCTGAACGATGGTCATATCATCGTACTGAGAAGGATCCACCACCAGATTCTTAAGTGTCATCTGATCACAGGCTGCATACGCCGTGAAATAATCTGTGATGAGCTTGTTGACCTCAGGATTCGCATCCACTTCATAAATGTGCGCTTCCTTCAGTCCGATATCCTCCATCACCTCATCCTTATTCTTGATGAAGAAAATGATCACAACGATCAGAACCGGGATGAAGATCGCCCACATGATCAGAAGACGCTTTCTCATCTTCAGCTGTTTTTCTCTTCTGTTATTGGAACTCTCGCTCATAGAAATCCTCCATAAGTGCAGACACTGTTTCTTAAAAAATAAGTCCCAAGGCTCCTCCGCCCTGAGACTATAGATGCGCCTGATAGGAATCGAACCTACGCACGCGGCTCCGGAGGCCACTGCTCTATCCACTGAGCTACAGGCGCGTTCTTCACGCTGGAGTCTTGCGACTCAACGTTATATACTATAGCCTTTTTTTATGCAGATTTCAAGTGAAACTACAAAAAACATGCATCTTTTTTCATCTGATCCTTCAGCTCCCCGACGGAATCAAACCTCATTTCAGGCCGGATAAACCGAACCAGACGAACGAAGATCTTTTCCCCATAGAGATCCTCCGAAAAATGCCCCAAATGCGACTCGATCGTTACATCTGTTCCGTCGTTTACCGTAGGACGGACGCCGATATTGGATACGGCACGAAACTGCCCTTTAGTGGTAGTCACAACGGATTCATATACCCCGAATCTCGGAAGAAGCTTCTCCTCATCCGGAATCAGATTTAACGTCGGAAATCCGATGGTCCTGCCCAGTTCTCTTCCATGACGGACCATGCCACTGAAGGTGATCTCATGGCCCAGCATATGCTCTGCCTCTTCAACAGAACCCTTCTCATAGGCTGCACGGATCCTGGTTGAGCTTACCGGACTACCGTCCATCTCCAGCTTCTCCACGGGATGAACACTGAATCCATACTGTTTTCCCAACGTGGTGAGTGCTTCTATATCACCACTCCGCTGATATCCGAAACGAAAATCGGTTCCGACGATCACGTGTCTGGCCTCCAGCTGCTCTGCAAGCACCAGACGAACGAAATCCTCCGGTGTCTGCCTTGCAAAATCCGCCGTAAAAGGAAGTCTGACCAGCCGGTCAATCCCTGCCGCAGACAGATACTCCTCCTGTTCCTGCTTTGTGAGCAGACCCGGGCCTGGCAGGTCGATCTTACATACCACCGAAGTGTCCGCTTCGCATTTCAGTAATTCCCGCAGAAGCTTCTGATGTCCTTTATGAAATCCGTCGAATTTTCCGATGGTAACTGAAGTCAACTGATCATCCTCTTTCCAGTAACATTTTCTCATTCTTCAGGATACGGCGGTTATCCTGATACCGGTAAAGTGCCGCCAACTGATCATCCAGATAGACGCGGTACATCATACCATCCTTTAATTCTCCCCCCTGAACATGCTCTTTTCTGAGCGCGTTTCCGTTCAGCAGAAGCTTTCGCCCATCCTCCTTACAGTGAATGGGCGGATACTGCAGAAGCAGACGGTCCATGGGGAGTACAAGTTTCTCCAGCCGCCCCTCTTCCTTTGCCTGGCGAAGCTCCGACAGTGTAACAGCATCCTCCAGTGTGAAGCCTCCGGAATTCCGCCGGGTAAGCGCCGTCATGATGGCACCTGTCCCCAGGTCCTTACCCACATCTCTGCAGAGACTCCTTATATAGGTGCCCTTGGAGCAGCGTACACGGAAGGAAAGCTTCGGAAGAGCCATTTCAAGAATCTCCAGTTCATAGATGGTCACCGGCCGGCCGGGCATCTCCACTTCGATCCCTGCCCGTGCGTATTCATAAAGCTTCCTGCCATCCTTTTTTATAGCAGCATATCGGGGCGGAACCTGATCATAGCTCCCGAGATATCTCAGCAGTGCCTGCTTCACCTCATCCTCCCCCAGATGGGAGGGATCCGTTCTCTCAGTCACCTCTCCCGTACAGTCATCCGTATCGGTGGTAAGCCCCAGCTCCATCTCAACCTCGTATTCCTTCTCGGAAGAAGTCAGGAGGTCACTGAGCTTTGTGGCGCGTCCGAGACAGATCGGAAGAACTCCGCATGCCATGGGATCCAATGTTCCTGTATGACCGACAGCCTTCTGTCCGAAGATGCCCCGGCATACTGCAACTGCATCAAATGATGTAAAACCGGATTCCTTATTCAGTATTACAACGCCCTGATACATATCCTCTCCCGGTTATCTGATCTGTTTTTTTGCTTCCTCGAGAACCTTGTTCAGGATCTCTTCATAAACACCGGTGGCCTCGAAACCTGCTGCTTTTACATGTCCACCGCCGCCGAATTCCTTGGCGATCACATTTACATCCGCATAGTTCTTGGCGCGAAGACTGAACTTGTAGGATTTCTTGGTCAGCTGATATGCGAAAATGGCGATCTCGACGCCTTCCGTAAGTCGCAGTTGTTCAACGATACCCTCGGTATCCAGCACATTTGCCTTGAAATCCTTCATGGTATCCTTGGAAATGTAACCGACGATGGCCTTTCCGTCCAGATACTGAATAGACTCCAGAATGGTACGTGCCATGAGCAGATTCTGCTTGTAGCTCTTCTTGTAGAAGGTTTCGTCGATGATATAGCTGCTGTCCACGCCCTTTTCCAGCAGGATACCTGCAAGCTCCATGGTATATCTGCGTGTACAGCTGTACTTGAACACTCCGGTGTCATGCACAAGTCCGAGATACATACAGCTTGCCGTATTCAGAGACACCTCCTCCGGATCGATCAGTTCTGCAAATGCTTCGCAGGTACTGGACGCATCCGGATCAACAAAACAGAGGTCCCCAAACCCGGGGTTGCTGACATGATGATCGATACATACCGTCGAAATGCTGGTAAGATACAGATCCTTGAATTTTCCAAGGCGTTCTATATCCGACACATCCATGGAAATCGCCAGATCGTAATGTCTTCCCTGGGCATCATGCTTTACCTTTCTGGCACCGTTCAGGAACTTCATGGAAGCCGGAAATGTCTCCAGAAAGACATCAACTGTCTTGCCCTTATATCGATCGATAATATAATTGTACATGGTAAGGGTGGAGCCGACGCAGTCTCCGTCCGGACGAACATGTCCCAGGATACAGATACTGTCAGCCGCCTCAAGCATCTGGTGAAGCCGCTTTCCCTTTTCCCTCATTTCATTTCCCATACTATAATTCCCCGTAAACTAAGATCCTTCGCTACGCTTAGGATGACATGCCATCCTTCTCGCGATCCTGAGAGATCACTTCATCGATCCTGCGGGACATATCCACGCCATAGGCGATGGAATGATCCGGAACGAAATCGATCTCCGGCGTATTTCTGAGATTCAGCGAGGATGCCAGCTGCTTGCGGATAAATCCCTTTGCGCTGACCAGTCCCTGCATCGTAGCCTCCTCATCGCCCAACACACTGATGTAACATTTGCATTCCTTCAGATCCTTCGTCACCTCGCAGCGTGTCACGGAGGTCATAAGTCCGATCCTCGGATCCTTCAGCTCGGAAATGATACGGCTGAGGGCACGTTGTACATCGTGGGACACACGGGAAGCCCCATGCTGATTTGTCCTCATATACTGTCCTTTCTTCTAGCGGGGTACCTCTACCATCTTGAAGATCTCAATCTGGTCACCCTCTGCTACATCATTATGGCCATCAAATACGATACCGCATTCATAGCCGCTCTTAACTTCCTTTACGTCATCCTTGAATCGCTTCAGGGATGCGATCTTGCCTTCAAAGATCTGCTCACCGTCACGGGTGATCCTTGCAGAGCTGTTTCTCTCGATCACGCCGTCCAGAACATAACTTCCGGCGATGGAACCGATACCGGATGCCTTGTATACCTGACGGATCTCGGCATGACCGGTTACCTTCTCCTCGTAGATCGGATCCAGCATACCCTTCATGGCCGCTTCCACATCATCGATCGCATTGTAGATGACGGTGTACAGACGTACATCAACCTTCTCTTCATCGGAAAGCTGCTTAGCCTGAGCATCCGGACGAACATTAAATCCGATAATGATTGCTCCCGAAGCAGAAGCCAGGGTAACGTCGGATTCGTTGATGGCACCGACACCGGAGTGGATGCACTTGATCACGATCTCGTCGTTGGAAAGCTTAAGCAGGCTCTGCTTTACTGCTTCTACGGAGCCCTGAACATCGGCCTTGATGACCAGCTTCAGTTCCTTCAGATTGCCTTCCTGCATCTGGTTGAACAGGTCATCCAGAGACATTCTGGTCTTGGTATCGGCGATCAGCTCCTCCTTACCTCTGGTAATGAAGGCCTCACTGATCTGACGAGCTTCCTTCTCGGTTTCTGTAGAGATAAATGTGTCGCCTGAATTCGGAACTCCTGTCAGACCTGTGATCTCCACAGGCGTGGAAGGCGTTGCCACCTTCAGATTTCTCTGCTTATGGTCGATCATGGCACGAACACGTCCGTTCACTTCTCCGATGGCCACGAAGTCACCCACATGCAGGGTACCCTTCTGTACCAGCAGGGTTGCCACAGAACCACGTCCACGATCCAGACGTGCCTCGATTACGACACCACGGGCTCTTCTGTTTGCATTTGCCTTCAGCTCCAGTACTTCGGCTGTCAGCAGGATCATATCCAGAAGGTTCGAGATACCCTCATGTGTGTGCGCGGATACCGGACAGAAAATGGTGCTTCCGCCCCAATCCTCTGCAACCAGACCGTACTCCATAAGCTCCTGCTTTACACGGTCCACATTTGCACTGGGCTTATCGATCTTATTAATGGCAACGATGATCTCGATACCAGCAGCCTTAGCATGGTTGATAGCCTCTACGGTCTGCGGCATGACACCGTCATCCGCTGCAACTACGAGGATGGCGATATCCGTTGCCTGCGCACCACGAAGACGCATGGCTGTGAAGGCCTCATGACCCGGTGTATCCAGGAAGGTGATCCTCTGATCTCCTACCTTAACAACATACGCACCGATATGCTGGGTGATTCCGCCGGCCTCATCCTGTGTGATGGAGGAATTACGGATCGCATCCAGAAGAGAGGTCTTACCATGGTCAACGTGACCCATTACGCAGACTACCGGCGGACGCGGAGTAAGTGAATCCTCCGGATCCTCGATATCACGGATCGCCTCTTCTACAAGGTCGATCTTCTCTTCTTCTTCGGCGATATAATTGTACTCAAGAGCGATCATGGAAGCATCTTCGAATGAAAGCTCCGTATTGACTGTTACCATCTTTCCTGCCATGAAGAGCTTCTTGATCATGGCATTTACCGGCTGCTTGATCTTGTCAGCCAGTTCCTTCAGTGTCAGAGACTCCGGAAGGGTGATGTTCCGGATCACAGGCTCTTCAGGTTCCTTCTTAACCGGCGGCTTGGCAGGCTTGGTCTGAACCTTCTGGCCCTTCTTGCCACGCAACTGATCCCTGGAGGTGATATCCGTTCTCTCCCTGTCTCTCTTGTTCTCGTAACGATCCTTATCACGGCTGTTCTTCTCGTGCCGGTCTCTTCTGTCCTGCTTTCCGTACTTCTCTGCAGGTACATCTCCACCTGCATTTCTGTCCGGACGCTCGCCTCTGCGGGAAGCGGCACTTCTCTGACGGGGATCTCTCTCCTGATCCTTATCCCTTCCGTCAAAGTTTCTCGGTCCTCTTCCTTCCGGACGGTCTCCGGAACGAGGCGGACGGTCTCCCGGTCTCGCAGGACGGTCTCCCTGTCTTGCGGGGCGGTCTCCCATGGGACGACGCGGACGGTCTCCGGAAGAAGATCTTCCTTCCCTCTTGCCCTGGGTAGCTGCCACACGTTCTGCGATAGCCTTGGCATCCAGGATGTGCACAGCAGGACGCTGCTTCTCCTGGATCGGACTGGAAATGATCTTCCGTTCCTTCTTCTGCTCCGGCTTTTCTTCCGTCTTCTCGGCAGTCTCCGTTGTCTCGACCGGTGTCTCCTTCTTCTCAGAGGTCTCAGCCGGGGCTGCCGTTTCCTGAGCAGGTGTCTCTGTTGTCTCAGGTGCCTTTACCTCCGGTGTTTCTACCACTGCAGGAACCACTGCCTCCACCGGCTTCTCAACCGGTGCTTCAACAACCGGCGTAACCTCAGGTTCAACTACCGGTTCAACGGTTTCCTTTACCACCGGCTTTACCGGTTTCTCCTTTACGGCTGCAGGACGTACGGGACGTTTCGGTTCATCATCCTTCCGAACCTTAACGGTGATACGTACCGGCTTACGTTCTGTCGGTTTTACCGTGCTGCCGGATGCCGGACGACGTACGCCCACACCCGGACGTGCTCCGGGTACGGTTTCTCCTGCTCTGCCCGTTCTTCCTGCAGTTCCGGTCTTTCGGTCAGCAGGCTTCAGATGTTTATTCGGTTCCGGCTTCTTCTCCACCGGCTTTATATACTTCGCACGAACATAAGCCATCAGCTCCTCATCGATGGAACTGGTAGCCTTAAGCCCATCCTTCTTCTTACTCAAATGGGTCAGTACATTGCTCGGCGAAATGGTCTTTCCCGTTTCCTTGGATAATTCCTTTGCAAATTCGTGTACTCTCAAACTTACACCTCCTAAATCTCTATGCCGAATTGTTTCGCGATCTGTCGCCCGAAGTTCTCGTCCGTTACCGTCACGACGCTGCGGGCTTCCTTCCCGATCATATGTCCTAAAGTATCCTGTGTCTCACAAAACGCAAACGGCACATGATAGTAAGTACATTTATCCTGAAT
>CADBRW010000244.1 GCA_902797155.1 uncultured Lachnospiraceae bacterium | reverse complement strand
CTTGGATACGATCAGCTTTACGGCACGGATCGCATCATCATTTCCGGGGATCACATAATCCAGCTCTTCCGGATCACAGTTTGTATCTGCGATACCTACAAGCGGAATACCAAGGGCATGTGCCTCCTGGATGCAGATGTGCTCCTTACGGGGATCAACAACAAAGATCATATCGGGCAGCTTCTTCATTTCCTTAACACCGCCGATATTTTTCTGCAGCTTCTCCATCTCCTTACGGATCTTAACAACTTCCTTCTTCGGAAGTGCATCGAAGGTTCCGTCAGACTCCATACGCTCGTACTTCTTCAGAGTCTCAACACGGGACTTGATGGTCTTGAAGTTGGTCAGCATACCACCCAGCCATCTCTGATTTACATAGAACATTCCGCAACGCTCAGCTTCCGTCTGAATGGAATCCTGTGCCTGCTTCTTGGTACCTACAAAGAGAACCTTGCCGCCGTCAGCAACGGTGTCAAATACTGCCTTGTAAGCCTCGTCCATCTTTACAACGGACTTCTGAAGATCGATGATGTGGATTCCGTTACGCTCAGTATAGATATACTCAGCCATTTTGGGATTCCAACGTCTTGTCTGATGTCCGAAATGAACACCTGCCTCGAGTAACTGCTTCATGGAAATAACGCTCATTTTTCTTCCTCCTGGTTTTTCCTTCTGCGGTCCCTTATGAACGGCCAACCGACGTGCGGCACCAGCGTCCGTAGGACCTGCATGTATTTTAGCGCAACGTATATACTAACATATCGTTTTTTGATATGCAAGCTTTTTTTCAATCGAAGTATTATACCTCCGGATTATGCCTGAAGTTTAATGATCCCGCCTCCCAGCACATAGTCTCCGTCGTAGAGAACGGCGGACTGACCGGGAGTGGCAGCACGCTGGGGTTCATCGAAGATGAGGGTTGCGGTTCCCCCTTCGGGCCCCGGGACCAGAGTCGCCGGCTGTTCCTTCTGGCGATAACGGATCTTTGCCCTGCATCGTATCTCCATATCGGGAACGGGGCCGGTGATCCAGTGAAAATCGCGGATGAACACTTCTTTATGGAACAGATCCTCTTCATCAGAAAGGACCACCTGATTCTTTTCCGGATCCAGACGGGTGACATAGATCCGCCGGTCCGCCGGGACCCCCAGACCTCTTCGCTGGCCGATGGTATAGTGTATCAGCCCCTTGTGGCGTCCGAGAACATTTCCGTCACGGTCCACGATATCACCCTCAGGGTAAGTACGGTTCCGGTAACGGCAGATCATTCCGGCATAGTCTCCGTCCGGAACGAAACAGATGTCCTGGCTCTCCTTCTTCTCTGCATTCCGGAACCCCTGCTCTTCTGCGATCCTCCGGACCTCCTCCTTCGTATAGTCACCCAGGGGAAATGCGATCCTGCCCAGTTGTTCCTCTGTCAGCTGATAGAGCACATAGCTCTGATCCTTGGCGGGGTCCACCGCCTTCTTC
Organism: uncultured Lachnospiraceae bacterium; assembly: GCA_902797155.1. Taxonomy (GTDB): domain Bacteria; phylum Bacillota; class Clostridia; order Lachnospirales; family Lachnospiraceae; genus Eubacterium_Q. Next base: position 9,217 of record CADBRW010000244.1, on the reverse strand, counting down.
AGCCAGGTGTGTCCGTCCTTTTCTTCGATCCTCGCATAATGGCCGGTGACGATCTTCTGACAGCCAAAGTCTTCCGCCTTCTCAAACAGTGCATCAAACTTCATGCACCGGTTACAGTCAATACAGGGATTCGGTGTCTCGCATCGCTCATAGGCCTGCACAAAAGGTTCGATCACCATTTCCGTGAATCGTGATTCATAATGAAATATATGGTACGGCAGCTCCAGACGTTCACAGACGCTTCTGGCATCATCCGTATCCTTTTTACTGCAGCAGGTGGCAAGAAGATCCTCGCCGATCATATCATTTTCATATAGGCGCATGGTGCAGCCTGTGCAGGCATAGCCCTTTTCCTTCATAATGAAGGCCGCCACACTGCTGTCCACGCCTCCACTCATGGCAATCAGCGCCGTAAGTTCCCCTGCGGCGCTGATCCTATCTTCCTTCTTTATCAGATCATGCATATTACTGACCTTTCGTTGTGAGTTCCGTTGCAATCTCCTCGAACGACATTTCCGGAGACAGTGTAAATGTTCCGACATGCAGTCTGTTGGAATACTTATTGTTCTTGAGCCAGCGGTCAAATTCCGATGCACTCTCGACGATTCCCGCATTCTCAAGTGCTCTGGCGATCTGTTCGGAGGTCATGCCTCTCTTGATCTCCACATCAACCGTCTGGGTCGCCGGAGCTTCCGTCTTCTCCTCTGTCTTCTCTTCTGTCTTCTCGGTTGCCTTCTCCGTCGTAGCTTCCGTCGGCTTTTCCGTTGTGGCCTCTGTCTGCTTGGCCGCTTCTTCGGAGGACTTCTTCTCTTCTTCAGCCTTCTTTGCAGCTTCCTCAGCCGCCTTCTTCTCTTCCTCGGCCTTCTTTGCTGCTTCCTCGGATGCCTTCTGCTCCTCAGCAGCCTTCTTGGCCGCCTCCTCGGACGCCTTCTGCTCTTCAGCGGCCTTCTTTGCTGCCTCTTCCGACGCCTTCTGCTCCTCAGCAGCCTTCTTTGCTGCTTCCTCGGATGCCTTCTTTTCTTCTTCTATCTTCTTCGTAGCTTCCTCGGAGCCTTTCTCCGCACCGGTTGCTTCGGACGATTCCGTCGTTGATGCAGAGCTGTCGTAATTACCGGTCTTAAAAGCCGTATAGCTTACCATGACGCCGATGACAAGGCCGATACCGATGCCTCTCAGCAGATATTTTCTCTTCATATCCTATCCCTCCCCGGCCTAGTTCGATGTGTTACTGTCGATGATGTACTTTACTTCACCGACGCCCATTTTCAAAACCTTGGAAATCTCGATAATACTGAGTCCGGCGCCGTACATGGTAAGGATATTCAGAGTGGGATCCTCGGCATTCAGGTCGATGCCCTCCCTGTCCAGAATCTGATCGAGATTCGTGATTGCCTTCAGATCATCCTCATCGTCATCAAACTCATCCTCGAACTCATCCAGATCTTCATCATCTTCCAGAGTTTCATGGCCAAGAGTTTCTTTGGTTGCATCTTCGATCGCGCTCTCGGCAACCTCACCCGGAACAAAAGGAAGAACCACACCCGTAGCAGGAGCAGCTTCATCCTCTGCATCCTCAGCGTCCTCGTCCTCTATATCTTCTTCCTCGTCCTCTGCTTCTTCTTCATCGATGTCATCATCGTCATCATCAACGTCATCGAAGTCATCTTCATCGTCATCATCGACATCATCGAATTCGTCTTCAGCATCGTCATCTGAATCCTCATCTACTTCATCCGCATCGTCGACGTCGTCAACAGCCTCATCGGTGTCATCTGTCTCGTCATCATCCGCATCGTCGACGTCCGCAGCATCATCCTCTGCATCCGCCTCATCAGCGTCATCCTCTGCATCCGCCTCCTCATCGGCTTCTGCATCTTCATCGATAGCGTCTGATGTGGCATTATCAGCATCCGCTTCATCTGCATCCTCTGCAGCTTCCTCAGCCTCGGTTACGGCTTCCGCAGTTTCCTCAACAGCTTCAACCGCCTCTTCTGCAGTTTCCTCAACAGCTGTTTCATTTTCCTCTACTACTTCCCCTGAAGTCTCAGACGCTGCCACAGATGCTGCAGACGCAACTGCCGCCGCTGCCGCTTCAGCTGCTGTCTGGAGCTCGGACAGACGGGTCACGGAAGAATCCGCATCCTCCTTCAGCTTCTCAAGCCCCTTCTTGTATTCATCGATCAGGTTCAGCTGAATCTTAACCTCCTTCTCCTTCTCGGTGATCTGGTCATATACAGACTGTACCTCCCGGCGGTTCTCTTCCCAACCGGAAGAAATGGCAGCCGCCTCATCGGAGATGGCCTTTACACCTGCCTCGGAACGGGCATCGATCATGGACAGTCTCTCTTCGATCACGGACAGCTTCTCATTGATCATGGGCTGCTTCTGGGAAACAGCCTCCTGAACTTTGGAATCCACGGTGCTTTTTACGGAATCCTTTACCTGCTTCTTTCCATACTCACGGATATAGGTGTCCGTCATCTTCTTCAACTGCTTTTTATCCGCCTCGGTCAGCTCCTCACGGAGACCCGGTGTGGTCTTCTCCTCTGCCTCCTCAGCACTGTCCTTTCCGGTCAGCAGAAAGCTGACAATGATCAGGATCACTCCGATTGATAATACGATAATGGTTGCTGCTGTCATGATATTCCCCCTTTAGGCTTTTAAAATCGTCTCATTAAGAACCCGAATGTGTGTGCCTCTCATTCCCATGGACTGAACCTCCAGGATCCCGGCGCCCTCCAGTTTCTTGATCGCATTGACTATTATGGAACGCGTGATCCCGTACTTGGCTGCCACCTGGCTGGTGACCAGATTCCCTTCCGGCCCCGGAAGCTCCATGATCAGGTAACGGACCGCCTTCTGTTCCGAAGCGGAAAGTGATTCCAGAGCCGCCCGAAGGATCTCCTTCTTTCGTTTCTCCTCATCGTCCTCTTCGTACAGCGCCCGCATGATCTCAAGCTCGATCACGGTATTCGCATACTCACTGAGTATGATATCTTCCACCTCATATTCCGCTTTCTTACGGTAGATAAATGTGGTACCCATCCGTTCTCCCGCAAAAAAAACCGGAAGCAGAATCGCGGAAATATCTCTGGCTACCGGCCGTTCAAATCCCAACGTCAGAAGATTCACATTTTCCTTGGTGGACAGAACCGAAAGAAACCGTTCATTCAGTCTCGGATCGATCATCTCACCCACGGAATCCGCCAGCAGCCCGGACAGGCTCGGTCCGTCGTCCTGTTCATAGAAACCAAGGACCTTTCCCTTCGCGCTGACCACCATGCAGTTTGCTTTCAGAATCTCACCGACGCATCGACAGATGTCATCGAAGATCACAACACGGGAAGAATTGTCATGCAGCAGTTTGCTGATCTTCCTCGTCTGATCCAAAAGTGTTACGCTCATTGCTCCAATAATCCCCCAAACGTAAAAAGTTTGTACTACATTTACCCCACGGATTAATATAGCACAAACTTATTACGTAAACAACACAATTTTACGACAATTTTTGAATTTGTCAGATTATTACTCTTTTCCCTCCGAAGCGACAGCCTCCACGTAGCCACAATCGGCATCGATACAGGCCAGTCTCTTCCCTTTGACGGTCATCAGAGATCCGCATTTCGGACACGCTTTATCCACCGGACGGCTCCAGGACATGAAGTCACATTCAGGAATATCGATACAGCCGTAATAGATACGACCCTTCTGAGTTCTTCTGACCACGATGTCCTTTCCGCACTTCGGACACATCACACCGATCTTCTCAAAGAAGGGCTTGGTGTTCCGGCAGTTCGGGAAATTCGGGCAGGCCAGGAACTTTCCGTAGGATCCGTATTTGATCACCATACGGGTGCCGCATTTCTCGCAGACCTCCTCGGATTCCTCATCAGCAATGCGGATGCTGGCCAGGTTCTCACCGGCATTCTTTATCGCCTCATCCAAATCCGGATAGAAGTTCCGGACAACGACCTTCCACTGAATGGCGCCCTCACCGATCTTGTCCAAAAGAGATTCCATGTTAGCGGTAAAGCTCTCGTCCACGATGACGGGGAAGCCTGCCTCCATGATACTGTTCACCGCGCTTCCCAGCTCGGTGATGAACAGATCCTTCTTATCCTTGGACACATAACGTCTTGCAAGCAGTGTGGAAATGGTGGGTGCATAGGTAGACGGACGGCCGATACCGTTCTCCTCCAACGTCCGCACAAGGGATGCCTCTGTAAAATGTGCCGGCGGAGCCGTGAAATGACGCTCCGGGATCACATCCAGCCGCTTCAGCTCATCTCCCTGGGAGATCCCGTGGAAATTCACCGTAGCTTCAGCCTTCTCCTGAGCAGGATAGACTGTCTGGAATCCGGCAAATGCGATACTGCTGGTGGATGCACGGAAGCTGTATCCGGCGCTGTCAGCAGTCACAGCAAAGATATTGAATACTGCCGGCTTCATCCGGCTGGCAACAAAGCGATCATAAATCAGCTTATAAAGCTTATACTGTTCATCGGAAAGAACCCCCTTCAGAGCCGCGGGCTTCTGATTCAGATCCGTGGGGCGGATCGCCTCATGCGCATCCTGGATCCTCTTTCCGTCTTTCTTCTTCTCTTCTTCCTCGGCTACGTATTCCTCACCATAGGTCGTACGGATCATTTCACGAACCGCAGCATCCGCCTCTTCAGAAATACGGGTGGAATCGGTACGAAGATAGGTGATCAGACCCACGGTCTCATGGCCTTTGATCTCGACACCTTCATACAGCTGCTGTGCAACCCGCATGGTCTTTGAAGTGGAATAATTCAGCCTTCCTGCAGCGGTCTGCTGAAGAGTACTTGTTGTAAAAGGAAGAGGTGCCTTGGTGCTTCTCTGGGATTCCTTAATGGATGAAACCACAAATCTGTCCTTCTTTGCCGCCTCTGTGATCTTCGCCGCTTCCTCTTCCGTCTTGATCTCTCCCGTGTAGCGGAATGCCACGGGCTTCTTCTGTCCGGGAACCGTCAGAGACGCATCGATGGTCCAGTATTCCTCCGGAATAAAGTCATCGATCTCCTGATCACGGTCGCTGATCATTTTCAGTGCCACGGACTGAACACGACCCGCAGACAGCCCTCTCTTGTGTACCTTCTCCCAAAGGAGAGGACTGATCCCGTATCCTACGAGCCTGTCCAGTACACGACGCGCCTGCTGGGCATCTACCAGATCCATATCGATATCTCTGGCGTTCTTAATGGATTCCTTCACCGCATTCTTCGTGATCTCGTTGAAGGTAATTCTCTTATATTTCTTCTCCGGCAGCTTCAGCGCGATCGCAAGATGATAGGAAATCGCCTCTCCCTCACGGTCCGGGTCAGTTGCCAGATAAACAAAATCTGCTTTGGATGCAGCCTTTCGAAGTGCTTTCAGAAGATCTCCCTTACCACGGATGGTGATATAATGAGGCTCGAAGTCATTCTCGACATCGACACCCATATCACTTTTCGGCAGATCTCTTACATGTCCTTCGGAAGCGATCACTTCATAGTTTTTCCCGAGATATTTCTTGATCGTCTTTGCCTTTGCAGGCGACTCAACGATCACCAGATTCTTAGCCATAGCCTTCTCCTCTGATCTGTATTCCTAAAACGAGTCAAACTATACACCAATTTTTTTCGGCTTGCAAGCAGAAAATATCATTTACAGTTTGCAGGTTCGGTTGATCAGCAGAAGATCTGCTATGGTAAATGCGGTCATCGCCTCTACAACAACAGAGGCGCGGGGACCGATCACAGGATCATGCCGACCCCGAATGGAAAGTTTCACTTCTTCCCCGTCGGCACTTACCGTTTCCTGTTCCCTGAAGATCGACGGAGTGGGCTTAAAGGACGCACGGATCAGGATGTCCGTTCCGTCACTGATCCCTCCCAGGATCCCTCCTGCGTGGTTTGTCTTCTTCGAGACCTTTCCGTCCTTCATGATGAAGCTGTCATTGTTCGTTGAGCCTCTGCTCTCTACAACCGCCTTGCCATCTCCGATCTCCACCGCCTTCACGGCTCCGATGGAGAAGATGGCCTGACCGAGTCTGGCATCCAGCTTATCAAAGACCGGCTCCCCCAGTCCTGCCGGTACACCTGTCACAATACAGGTCACTTCACTTCCCGAAGAGTCCTGTTCCTCCATAAGCGTCTTCAGATATGCAGCCGCCTTTTCCGCAGCATCAGCATCCGGCATGCAAAGAGGATTCCTGCGTATTTCTTCCTCATTGAAATGTGCCGGATCACAGGCCACGGGACCGACAGCACTGACATAGGCCATCACCCTGATCCCGAATTCCTCCAGAAGCCTGGCCGCAATAGCTCCCGCAGCCACTCTGCCCGCCGTTTCCCGGCCGGAGGATCTTCCGCCTCCCCGGTAATCACGGAGCCCATACTTCGCGTCAAAACAGTAGTCTGCATGACCGGGACGATAGGTCGTCGCCAGGTTCCCGTAATCACCGGAATGCTGAGAGGTATTCTCGATCATCATGGAAATGGGAGTTCCCGTGGTCTTCCCTTCAAAAACACCGGAAAGGATCTTCACCCTGTCCGCTTCGGCACGCGGAGTTGCAAAATCCCGCCCTCCCGGTTTTCTCCGATCCAGCATTTCCTGGATATATTCTTCCGATATGGAAAGGCCCGCAGGACAGCCATCCACGACCACGCCGATACCGGCGCCGTGGGACTCTCCCCAGGTTGTCATGGTTAATACTTTACCAAAGGTGGATCCGGCCATACTTACCTCCTATAATTCCCTAAAAATGACGGGAGCCCACGGTCAGTGGGCTCCACATCAAGCTTTCTTTCCGGCACGCGGATGTGCCTTATCATATACTTCCTTCAAATGTCCCAATTTTCCGGACAAATAGATCTGTGTTGTTGAAATGTCGGAATGTCCGAGCATTTCCTGTACTGCATGCAGATCCGCTCCGTTATTCACCATATGAGATGCAAAACTGTGCCGGATCATATGCGGTGTGATATCCTTATCGATGTGAGCCTTCTTGGCATATGCCTTGAGCAGCTTCCAGAAGCCCTGGCGGGACATCTCATCACCCTTCACATTTACGAAAAGGTATTCGCTCTGCTTTGCCATCTTTGGTCTGGCCACATCCAGATACTCTTTCAAAGCCGCCGCAGCCGTTTCCTCTATGGGGATGATCCTGGACTTGCCTGCACAGTTACATTCGATATAACCCATGGACAGGTTCAGATCCGTAACCTTAAGAGAGATCAGCTCGGAAACGCGAAGACCTGTTCCATACAGCAGCTCCAGCATTGCCTTGTCGCGGATCTCCTTCGGGGATTTCCCCTTCGGCTGCTGCAACAGGAGCATCACCTCATCTACCGTAAGAACATCCGGCGCCTTCTTTTCAACCTTCGGCGGCTTGATCTGCTCCGTCGGATTTCCCTGCACCAATCCTCTTCCAAGAAGATACAGAAAAAAAGAACGGATGCTGGCAATGCTTCTGGACACTGTCGCTGAACTCATTCCTGTGTTTTCAAGATAGAGAACATAGGAACCAAGGGATGTGGAATTCACTTCATTCACATCCGTAACCCCGTTCTCACGGAAGTAGTCCTTCATCTTGTTCAGATCCCGTCGATAAGATTGAATTGTATTCTGGCTTGCATGCTTTACCTCATGCAAGTACGTGATATAAGATTCAATCATTTGTTCCATCATTTACCCCTAATAGATAACCCCAGCGGAAAAGTATTCTTTCAATTCTTTCAATCGAATGAGCGCCAACTCGTACTTTCCCGGTTATATGTTACAGTATAATTACAAATTTACATAAAATCAATAACTATTTTTTTACAAAATCCTTATAAATACTGGGGTTTCGGGCTGTTTCCGCGAGATAAAGTGGAACCTATGTAAACGACCACTAAATATTGTGATTTACATTTTTAAAATTTTTTTCTGTTTTTTACATCCATATATGACAGAATTGCGATTATGGTCTTTCCGTCGATGATCCTGCCGTCATAAACCATTTCAAGTGCCTCCGAAACGGGGATCCGAAGCACCTCAATAGACTCATCCGGATCCTCCTCCAGCTTCTCTTCCGCCAGATCCTTTCCCAGGAAAATGCTGGTATGCTCATCAAAAAGACCCGCTGCATTCAGCACACGTGCCACCGGATAGACGGACCTGGGATAGAAGCCTGTCTCCTCCTTGGCTTCCCTTACCGCAGTCACCTCAGGTGTTCTGTCCCCAGGATCCATAACCCCCGCCGGAATCTCGAGGGTATATGCATCCTCCACATTTCTGTACTGCCGGACCAGAAGCACTCTCTCCTCATCATCAACAAGCAGCATGGCAGCCCCGTCCCGGTTCTTCACATAATCGTAATGCCGGATCTGTCCGTCCGGAAGCTCGATCACATCCTCGTAAACCTTCACACGATGCGCCTCATACTTCAGGATCCGATCCAGGCGTTTTGTCTCCTTCATATATCGATCTCCTTCCCATACACGTGAAAAGAGGGACACCCAAAGGGTATCCCTCTTTCTTCAAGTACTCTTACTTCGCGTAATCCGTCACTCTGGATTCCCGGATCAGGCTTACCTTGATCTGACCGGGGTATTCAAGCTCGTCCTCAATGCGCTTGGAAATATCTCTTGCGAGTATTACCATATCGGCATCGGTTACATGCTCAGGAACTACCATTACCCGGATCTCTCTACCTGCCTGAATAGCAAAGGACTTGTCAACACCCTTAAATTCATTGGCGATGTTTTCAAGTTTTGTAAGTCTTGTCGTATAGGTCTCAAGTGTCTCACGGCGTGCGCCGGGACGTGCAGCGGATATGGTATCTGCTGCCTGTACGATGCATGCGATCAGTGTCTCGGCCTCAACATCACCATGGTGGGATGCAACGGCATTGATCACCGTTGAATTCTCCTTGTACTTACGACAAATGTCGACACCGATGGTTACGTGTGAACCTTCCATCTCATGATCGATGGATTTACCGATATCATGCAAAAGACCTGCACGCTTAGCCAGCTTCACATCCTCGCCGATCTCTCCTGCGATGAGTCCGCTGAGCTCTGCTACTTCCACGGAATGTTTCAGAGCGTTCTGACCATAACTGGTACGGAATTTCATACGACCGAGAAGCTTGACCAGTTCGGGATGAAGGCCATGAACACCAACCTCAAGGGTTGCTGCTTCACCTTCCTCGCGCATCATGGTTTCCACT
>CADBRW010000243.1 GCA_902797155.1 uncultured Lachnospiraceae bacterium | reverse complement strand
TATCTGTTCGTAACAATTTTGTAATGGGGTCTGACCCCGTTAAGGTGAGGAAGATGGAGAGAAAGTATCAGCGTTGTACGCAATGTGTGATGGACACGACCGATTCGAAGATCGTATTCGATGAGAACGGGGTATGTGACCATTGCCGTAATTTTGAAAAGAATATCAAACCTTATTGGAAACCACAGGAGAACCGGTTTGATGAGCTGGAGGAGATCGCGAAGAAGATCCGGAAGTCCGGCCGGAAGCGGGACTACGACTGTATCCTGGGGCTTTCCGGAGGCGCTGACAGCTCCTATCTGGCCTATGTGGCGAAGGAAATCATGCATCTTAACCCGCTGGTTTTCGTGGTGGATACCGGCTGGAATCTGAACGTGGCGGTGGAAAATATCGAAAAGATCGTGAAGGGTCTGAATCTGGATATGTTCACCGAGGTGGTCAACTGGAAGGAAATGGCGGATCTTCAGCTGTCCTTCTTCAAGGCCTCGATCGCATCCTGTGACCAGCCCCAGGATCATGCGATCTTCGCCGCGCTTTATAACTATGCGGTGAAGCACAAGATCAAATACGTCCTGACAGGTTCCAACAGCGCTACGGAATTCATCCGCCCGCCGGTGGAGTGGATCTACATGAACGACTCGGCGATGATGAAGGACATTCACCGAAAATTCGGCAGGGTCCCGCTGAAGACCTTCCCTCTGTGCGGCATGCTGAAATACCGCATTTATTATCGGTATTTCAAGGGGATGAAGCGCGTGTTCCCGCTGGATTACGTGGTCTACAACAAGGAACAGGCCATGGAGCTTCTCCACGAAAAATACGGTTGGACCAAGTACGAGAACAAGCACTATGAGAACGTCTTCACGCGTTTCTTCGAGGGATATTATCTGCCTCACAAATTTGGATTTGATACCAGGAAAAATGTGTGTTCCTCTGAAATTCTCGCCGGAACCATGACACGCGATGAGGCCCTGAAGGTGCTGGAGAACCCGCCTTACGATCCCGAGCAGATGGAGCTGGACAAGGAATATGTGGCGAAGAAAATGGGAATCACCGCGGAGGAATTCGACAGGATCATCGCGCAGCCGAATAAAACTCCGGCAGATTACAGAAACCAGATGTGGATCATTAAGCTTGGAGTGTTCCTGTCGAAGCTGACCGGCTCGGAAAACCGAAATCTTCGGATCTGAACCGGCGGCACAGAATCCCCGGCGGAGTATACGGAATTCCCGGCGAAGTATACGGACGACAACATGCGAAACGGAAGGCAGACGCATGCGAATAAAGATCGGAGCGGAAAATGATAGCAATCCTTGATTATGGCCTGGGCAATCTGGGCTCAATCTCAAATATGCTGAAGGTGATCGGCGAACGTTCCAGGATCACGAACGAGAAGGAAACCATCGAGATGGCAGACGGCATCATACTCCCGGGTGTCGGCGCATTTGACGCCGGAATGAGCAGGCTGGAGGAGTCCGGTCTCGCAGAGGTGATCCGTGTCGAGGCTGCGAAGGGTAAGCCCATCCTGGGAATCTGCCTGGGAATGCAGCTGCTGGGCAGGAGAAGCGAAGAGGGGAGCCTGGCGGGACTCGGCCTTATCCCCTTTGAATGCAGGCGGTTTCAGCTCGAGGACCCGACGCTGAAGGTGCCGCATATGGGGTGGGATGTTGTCACATTTGCAAAGGAACACCCGATCCTGCGGGGGCTTACGGGGCAGCAACGGTATTACTTCGTGCATTCCTATCACGCAGTTTGCGACGCCGCGGAAAATGTGCTGATGACCTGTGACTACGGATATGAATTCGCAGCGGCGGTCGTGCGGGAAAATGTGATAGGCGTGCAGTTCCACCCTGAAAAAAGCCATGATTTCGGGCTGGCGCTGCTCGGGAATTTCGTGGAGATCTGCAGAGAGTACGGAGGCAAATAGTGTTTACAAGACCAAGAATCATACCAACTTTGTTAATCGATGACAGAGACCTGATCAAGACCGTGAAGTTCGGGGCAAGGACGTATCTGGGAGATCCGGTTAACGCGGTGAAGATATTCAACCGAAAAGGTATCGACGAGTTGTCTGTTCTGGATATCGGAGCCACGAAAAACGACCGGGAGCCTGATTACGAGATCCTGCGGGACATTGCCAGCGAGGCATTTATGCCCCTCAGCTATGGAGGGGGGATCCGAAAGCTGGAGCAGATCCACGAGCTGCTGGCCATCGGATACGAGAAGGTTGTGCTGAATACCGCGCTGATCCGGGATCCGCAGCTGATCTCAAGAGCTGCGGAACAGTTCGGCTCTCAGAGTATTGTTGCGTCCATTGATGCCGTAAAGACACGCGATGGTTATCGCTGTGTGATCGCCGACGGGACGGAGCCTACCGACCGGATCCCGGCGGATCTGGCAAAGGAAGCCGAGAGGCTCGGGGCCGGGGAGATCATCATCAATTCCGTGGACCGCGACGGCATGATGCAGGGCTATGATATCACATTGGTGCGCAGTGTGGTGGATGCGGTCAGTCTGCCGGTGGTTGCAATCGGGGGCGCCGGTGGCATTGAAGACCTGAAGACCGTACTGCATGAGGGCCATGCGCACGCAGCGGCCGGAGGGAGCATGTTCGTTTACTATGGTCGCCTGAAGGCGGTGCTCATCACCGCACCCAGTGAAGAAGAACTGACCGAAGTGGGAATCTACGAGGCGTAACACTTTCGTAAAGGTGCCTGGCCCCATTACAAAAGTGTTACGGCGTGTAACGATTTTGTAATGGGGTCAGGCCCCGTAAAGAGGCGTGTAAAGGGAGGTGACAGGCACCGCCCGGTGGTGTTATAATCGGAGCTAGGTACACGTGATGGGGGCCTGGCCCCATGCTTTATCGGGAGGTTACGATATGAAGCAAAAGAAAGAAAAGAAGCACATGAAGTTAAGAGGCTCGTTCGCCCTGGCGGCCATAGCGTCGCTGGCGGTGGCGGCAGGGGCGCTGGCCCTGCCCTCGAGGGTACATGCAGCGGACGGGATCGACATCGAGAAGACCTTCGAGGACGCGACGCTCCGGGAGTATGTGGTGTTCTCTTTCGACGGGGATCGGGATGGGTCCTTATCGCCGGAGGAGATCAAGGCTGCAACCGTCCTGAATCTGGGCAGCTGCAACGTAAAGACGCTGAAGGGGATCGAGGTCCTCACCAATCTGGGACGCGTGGACTGCAGCTCCGAGAATCTCACGACTGCGGATTTCTCTCATAATCCGGAGCTTGAGGACATCGACATCGCCTCCTGCAAGAATCTGACCAGCCTGAACGTCAGCAAGAACACC
>CADBRW010000242.1 GCA_902797155.1 uncultured Lachnospiraceae bacterium | reverse complement strand
TTCCTTATATTTTTTCTCCATGCGAAGGGACATCTGCAGGGATGCTCCCATGGGGATCCCGCCGTTACCGTCTGCCATGGTGGCATAGGACACCAGGAAGGAATAAGCCGAGTAGCTCTTGGGCAGGTAGTCTGTGATCATCTTCTGCAGCAGGGGAGACTTAAAGCGCTTTCCGTACTCCTCCAGGGAGATCTTGCCGAATTCCTTCATTACCTTCGGGAAATCCATCATGTTCTTTCCCATGGTGATATAGTCCCTGATCTTCCACATTTCCATGGGCTTCGCTGCCGGGAAGAGACACTGCTTGGAGTATTCCACGTACTGAATGAACTTCTTTATCTCTGTCTCGTCCTCAGGAGAAACGGCGATGAGCTCCTTCTCCGTCCGCTCCAGGTCATTCCACAGCGTCACCGACTGACCGTTCAGGGTGGAGGTATAGAAGGCGTCGATCTTCGCGTATTCCGTATCGTCGGACAGCGCGCCTACCGTCTTCCATACGTCATACATTTCCGTGCCCTTCCGGGTACCGGTGAGCCAGTGGATGCAGTTATCGATATGATAGCCCTTCCGGTTCCAGCCGATGCACTCTCCGCCGGGGATGGCATTCTTCTCGTAGATCACCGAATCAAAACCTGCAAGCTGAGCGTAGATACCTGCCGTAAGCCCTGCGATACCGCCGCCGATCACTACTACCTTCTCTTTTCCCTTTGTATCTGTCTGCTTCATTTTCATTTCCTCCGTATTGCTTTCATTCTCAGATTTATTATTTTGTTCGCGTTTTGTTGATTTGCATTTCATTGAATCTGTATTCAATATAAAACAACAAAAAGGAAATGTCAAGCACTTTTTTGAATTTAAATTCAACGAAATAAAGAAAGGGGTCAGACCCCATTACAGAACTGTTACAAACGTGACCGTTCGTAACAATTCTGTAATGGGGTCTGACGCCTTAGCGTTAACGTTTCACCGAAGGTTCGTTACTTTTCCCACCGCGATGTAATTGTCGATCACCGCCGCCAGGTCCGTTCCCTCCGAACCCTTCCAGTCACGGCCGGGAACCAGCCGGTACGCGACACCGGTCTCTGCAGGAACCTCCTCATAATGATCCGTATAAAATGGATCCATGGACAGGGTACAGTCACGCCGAATGCCCTTACAGTCCGCCAGCCCGCAGCAGGGGAAGTTGACGTTCCAGACCTGCCCCGGTTCCAGAGGAAGCTTCATGCACTCTTCCATGATCTCCGTAAGATACCGGTCCACCACATCCTGATACGCCACATTTCCCTGAGAAAATGCAATGGCATGGACTCCCCAGAGTGCAGCCTCCATCACCGCGCCGACAGTTGCCGAATACTGAATGTCATGGGAGATATTGTAACCGCTGTTGATCCCGGCGAAGACATAGTCCGGCTTCCCGGGGAGCAGCTGCAGCACCCCCAGCCGGACACAGTCCGCCGGCGTCCCGTCACAGGCATAGGCCGTCACGCCCTCCACCGGGTAGTCCCGCTTCCACACGCGGATATCCTCCCTCCAGGAATAGCTGTGGGACATGGCGCTCCTCTGCCCGTCCGGCGCAACCACCCATACACGCCCGAAACGCCCGGCTGCTTCGGCCAGTTTCCGAAGTCCGGGCGATTCGATTCCGTCATCATTTGTGATCAAAATGTTCCTTTGTTGATCCATTCATATCCCACGGCCAAAGCCGTTCCGACATGCATCCGATCCCGGCCGCCACATCACACAGCGATGAGATACCAGATCTCGGCTTCCCTCTCCTCCTCGAGGACGGAAGCGTCCACATTCATGTTCAGGACGGAATAAAGGCCTTCCCTTTCCAGATTCTCCATGATCCTTCGCACCACCGCGCGACTGCCCTCCTCGGACAGACCGTGAAGCTGAAGGTAATAGCAATTGTACGTAACAATTCTGTAATGGGGTCTGACCCCGTTTTCGTCTAGGAGATATAGCTGCACGCCGCCAGCGCGGCCACTGCGCCGTCGCTTGCCGCCGTTGTCAGCTGGCGTACGGCCTTCGTCCGGCAGTCTCCCGCTGTGAAAATGCCCGGTGTTGCGGTCAGGCAGTCTTCTCCTGCGGAAATGTAGCCCAGCGGATCCAGAGCCGCCACATTTTCAAAGCCGTGATTCTCCGGCTCCTGTCCGATGGCTACGAAAAGCCCCTCCACGGAAAGCTCCCGGACGTCACCGGTATTCTTGTCCGTCACCTCAACTCCGGACAGCTTCTCTTCTCCCAAAAGACGGGTGACCGTGGCATTCAGGACAAATTCCACATTTTCCTTTGCCCTCAGCGCTTCCAATGTCTTCGGTTCTCCCCGGAATCCCTCCCGGCGATGAATGACATAGACCTTCTCACAGTAGTTCGAAAGGAACATGGCGTCCTCCAGGGCGGTATTGCCTCCTCCGTTCACCGCCACCGGTTTGCCCTTGAAGAACGCACCGTCGCAGGTAGCACAGTAGGATACGCCTCTGCCTGTCAGCTCCTCCTCTCTTTCAAGGCCCAATTTCCGGTTTTTTGCGCCTGTGGCGAGGATTACCGCTTTTGCCTCGTAGGACGCGCCTGAGGCGGTCACAACGCGCCAGAGAGGCCCTTCTGCCTGCTCGATCCTCTCCGCTTTGTCGAAGACGATCTCAGCCCCCAGCTCCGTCGCCTGCTCATACAGAGACATGGCGAAATCAAAGCCGGATATCTTCTTAATGCCCGGATAGTTCTCCACCTCCGGTGTATTTACGATCTGTCCGCCGAAGGTCATGGCCTCCAGCACCGTAGCGCTCTTTCCGGCGCGCTGCACATAAACGGCCGCCGAAAGCCCTGCCGGACCCGCGCCGATGATCAAAACGTCTGACATTTTCCTCTCCTTTCAAAAACGGGAAACGGGGACGCACCCGGACAGTACAGGGACGCAGGTGAAAAACCGGGGACGGTTCCGGACAGTCCAGAACCGTCCCCGATTTTTCACTGCAGGAACTGAGCCAGGGCGCTCTTCGGCTGGAAACCGACGGAACGCTTTACCTCCGCGCCGTTCTCGAAGAGCACGAGGCAGGGAATGGAGCTGATGCCGTATTTTACTGCCATACGCTCGGATGCGTCCACATCCAGACCCACGAATTTCACGTCACTTACTTCCTCGGACAGCTGCTCCACCACGGGGGACAGCATGCGGCAGGGGCCGCACCAGGATGCCCAGAAATCCACGAGCACCTTGCCCTCCGCCTTCTCAACCTCAGCTTCAAACTGTTCTTCTTTGATCTGTAATACTGCCATGTGAAACCTCCTAACTTACCTTCTTCGACAGTTACTCACTCTTTTATTCTCCACCCTTCTCTTTCCTATTTTTCCTCTTTTGAAGAAAATCAGGAAGCGGTTTACCCTGTTTTCGCCAGTGATAATACTCCGCCGTGGCGGCAAATGCCACATCACCCGAGATGCCGATCATGATCCGGAGGACCAGACCGACCTTATTATATCCTTTCACAATAACCTTCAGTATTTTCATATCCACGTACTTCCCTGATGATAGGATTTGCGTAATCTGCGGATCACAGCCGGCTCAGGATCTCCGGCACCTCCTCCGGACGCTCCGCGAAGATGTCCGCCCCCTGCTCTATGAGGAACGACTTCTCCCGGAAGCCCCACAGCACCGTGATGCAGGGCAGTCCCGCTGCCCGCGCTGTGGCAAGATCCACCTCGGAATCGCCGATATACACCGCATCCTCCTTCGGAACACCCAGCTCGTGCAGCGCGGCATACACCGTGTCCGGTGCGGGTTTCCGCCGGATATCCGCCCGGTTTCCGATGGCCACGGTCACATACTTTCCAAAGAAATGTGCCGCCAGCGCCTTCACTGCCTCGTCCACCTTATTGGATACGATGGCCATGCCGTATCCCTGCTCCGCCAGTGTCTGCATGAGCGGCAGGATCCCGTCATAGGGCAGAGTCCTGTCCATGGAGTGTTCTCCGTAGTATTCCTTGAAGAGTACGATCAGCGCATCCGTCTCTTCCTCCGAAAGCGTGGGCTCCGCCTGCTGAAATGCGTAGCGGATCCCGTTTCCGAAGAAGCGCCGCATTTCCTCTAAGGTATGCTCTGTGTAACCTCTGGTGCGAAGCGCATAGTTCACCGCCTCCTTCAGATCCTCCAGGGTATCCAGCAGAGTTCCGTCCAGATCAAATATGACCGTATGTTTCATCTTTCGTCCTTTCACGCCGTCATGCCGGTGTACAGATGATAGTATCTGCCCTTCTCCGCCAGCAGCTCTTCATGGTTGCCGCGCTCTACCACGCAGCCCTTCTCCAGTACCAGGATACAGTCGCTGTTCCGGACTGTCGACAGTCTGTGGGCAATGACAAATGTGGTCCGTCCCGCCATCAGCCGGTCCATGCCTTCCTGTACGATCTTCTCGGTACGGGTATCGATGGAGGAGGTCGCCTCATCCAGGATCAGAGCCGGCGGATCCGCCACAGCAGCCCGGGCGATGGCCAGAAGCTGTCTCTGTCCCTGGGACAGATTTCCGCCGTCGGCTGTCAGCACCGTGTCATAGCCCTCCGGCAGCTGACGGATGAAAATGTCCGCATTTGCCAGCTTCGCAGCCTCGATGCATTCCTCATCGGTGGCATCCAGGCGTCCGTACCGGATATTCTCCATAACCGTTGCAGTGAAGAGGTGGGTGTCCTGCAGCACGAGGCCCAGGGACCGCCGAAGATCCCCCTTCCTGATCTTATTCACATTAATGCCGTCAAACCGGATCTTACCGTCCTGAATATCGTAGAAACGGTTGATGAGGTTCGTAATGGTTGTCTTGCCCGCACCGGTAGAACCGACGAAGGCGATCTTCTGTCCCGGCTTTGCAAAGAGGGACACATTGTGCAGGACCAGCTTGTCCGGCACGTAGCCGAAGTCCACGTCGTCCAAAACGATGGCACCCTCCAGACGCTTGTATTCGATCTCCCCGCTCTCCTGGTGCTGATGCTTCCATGCCCAGAGACCTGTACGTTCCTGACTCTCGGTGAGAGTACCGTCCGCCTGCTCCTTCGCATTTACCAGCATGACATAACCGTCATCGGTCTCCGGCTTCTCATCCAGCAGCTTGAAGACACGGTCCGCTCCGGCCATGGCCATGATGATGGAGTTCAGCTGCATGCTCACCTGATTGATAGGCATATTGAACCGCTTGTTGAACTGCAGGAAGGAGAAGAGTCCTCCGATGGTCAGCGGTGCAATGCCTTCAAATGCGGCGCCTTCGAACCCGAATCCCGTCATGATCAGGATCGCTCCCACCACTGCACAGAGCACATAGCTCAGGTTTCCGATCTGTGCCATGGCAGGCATCAGGATATTTGCATATTTATTTGCGTTGTATGCGCTGTCAAAAAGCTGGTCATTCAGCTTATCGAATTCCTCGATACACTCTTCCTCATGATTGAAGACCTTCACCACCTTCTGGCCGGTCATCCGCTCCTCGATGTAGCCGTTCAGCGCACCGATGTCCTTCTGCTGTGCCATGAAATAGCTGCCGCTCTTCTTAGTGATCCCCTTGGTACAGAAGAGCATGAAGCCCAGCATGACAAATGTGAGGATGGTCAGCGGTATATTTAACATGATCATACATACGATGACACCCACGATGGTAATGGACGCCTCGAAGAACTGCGGGATGCTCTGGCTGATCATCTGGCGCAGGGTATCGATGTCATTGGTGTACATGGACATGATGTCACCGCGGGTGTTGGAATCGAAATACCCGATGGGCAGGGATTCCATGTGGTTGAACATATCGTCCCTGAGACGGCGCAGCGTGCCCTGCGTTACATTTACCATGATACGATTATATGCGTATACGCAGGCGATACCGGCGGCATAGAAGCCCGCTGTACGGAGTATCGCTCCCAGAAGGGGGGCGAAGTCCCGGCTGCCGGATTCCAGCATGGGGACGATATAACCGTCGATCAGCTCCTGCATAAACATGGTTCCCTGCAGATTCGCCAGTACGCCGGCGATAATGCAGATGAACACGAAGATCATATGAACTTTATAGAAGCGGAAGACGTAACCCATGAGCCGTTTCAGGATCTTTCCCGGATTCTCAACTGAGGGTTTCATACCGCGTGGTACTTTCTTGCCCGGTCCTGCCATCAGCCGATCCTCCCTTCGTCAAAGTCTTTACTTCCGCCCTGCTGGGACTCGTAGACGTCGCGATAGATCGCATTCGTCTCCATCAGCTCCGCATGCGTGCCAAAACCGCTGACCCGCCCGTTCTCAAGGACCAGGATCCGGTCAGCATCCATAACGCTGGAAATGCGCTGCGCGATGATCAGCTTCGTGGTCTCCGGGATAAACTCCCGGAAGCCCTTGCGGATCCTCGCGTCCGTTGTGGTATCAACCGCACTGGTGCTGTCATCCAGGATCAGCACCTTCGGCTTCTTCAGAAGGGCTCTGGCGATGCAGAGTCTCTGCTTCTGTCCGCCGGACAGGTTGCTGGCTCCCTG
>CADBRW010000241.1 GCA_902797155.1 uncultured Lachnospiraceae bacterium | reverse complement strand
TTCCGAAGCAAGCCATTTCGTCTTCGTCGGTGCTCCGACAGTGACTCCCTCCGCATTTGAGGAGCTTCCTGTATACAAGCTTATGAGGGATGAACCGGAGACGGTTAAGGTACGAAACTTTACCGAGCATCCGGATGTGGTATACATCGATATCACCACATTTTTCGATCGATTCTATAACCGAAAGCTTTCCGTTACGGAAAAAGACGGAGCCTATACGCTTTCCGAGGAAATGGTGGGGGAAAGAGCCGTGATCGATGTGGATAAGGACACTCTTACCACAGACAATTATCACGGCCTGGTTCAGCCACTGATCGAAGGACGTGAGGATGATTCCCTGCGCTTCACGGAGCGGGCGGCATTCCTTCAGCATACGGAGAATACAACCCCGAAGCAGACGGAAGCTACCGTACTTGATTTCGGCGCATACGGCATCGATCTGATCGAGGAGGATGGCAACATCTATATGCCCCTGTCGGTTCTTGGCATGCTGGCCAATACAGGAGAGGATCCGTATGTGATCACAAACGGTCAGACCGTTTATGTAAATGAAACATCCTTAAATCCGGAAGATATAAATCAGTCCGAGTATGATGCGCATCTGCTTGACGGACTTTCAGCGGGGAACCGTCCGCAGGAACTGATCCGGGAATCCTATGCCGAGCTTTGCTTTGAAATGGACCTGATGTACGGACTTGAAGGAACACACAGCGAATTCATGCAGAGCCTTCAAAAAAATGGCCTGGATAAGACCCTGGACGCATTTGATCCGACACTGAAGGCCATGCTTCTGTCCGAGAACAGTGCCGATTATGCACTGGGTCTTGACAGACTTCTCAGCGCCTGGCTGTTCGATTCCGGTCATACGCAGTATAATAAGATGCAGTTTGCACACCAGGCCTCGCTGAGTGCGCAGATTCAGGAGAAGGCGGAAGAGGCTTCGAATCTTCCGGATTCCTTCAGCTACTGGTATATAGACCGTGATAAGAAAGCGAATAGCGATTGGCGATTATATGACCGTGACTCCGATGATCTCTACGAGTTCGATTATTATGCTGTCAGGGGAAATACCGCATTTGTAAAATTCGACGAATTTGATGTGGATTATGACGGCTGGATACAGTATTATCAGAATAAGGGAGAAATGCCCAACGATGCATTTGCAAGGATACACCTCTCGTTGGAAAAGGCAAATGCAGATAAAAATGTTGAGAATTTCGTCATCGATCTCACCTCCAACGGAGGTGGCGATACGGAAGCTCTGCTGGGTATCATCGGACTCGTAACCGGTAAGGCATGTGTGAATTACCATTCAGTGATCACAGGCCAGACCTACAAATCGTTACCGAAGGTCGACAAAAATCTGGATGGCGCATTTGATGAAAAGGATGACGCAGTGGATTACAGCCGTCTGAATATGGCGGTCCTCTGCAGCAACTACACCTTCTCCTGTGCAAACAGCTTCACCTCTGCCATGCGGGATGCCGGGATCGCCGTTATGGGGACCCGGTCCGGCGGGGGAACCTGCTGTGTATATTGTATGTCTACGGAAGAAGGCATAACCTATCGGATCTCAGGCCCCACCATGCTGGTCAATGCAAAGGGTGAGTCCATCGATGAAGGTATCGTTCCCGACATCGATCTTAGCGTGAAGACCGACGATGGCTATGATTATTCCGCATACTATGATGACGCAAAGGTATCCGACGCACTGTTTAAGTTCTACGGCAAGGAAAAGAAGAAGGAAGATCCGAAGGAAGAAACCTTGAATTATAAGAACGAGTGGATTAAAGGCCTTTGGTATGACGCAAGCGGCAGACAGAGCTACAAGCCCGTGGGTTCATGGCATGAGAATAAGAAGGGGAAATGGTACGGTGATACCTCCGGCTGGTATGCAAAAAAACAGTGGCAGAAGATCGACGGAAAATGGTATTATTTCAATAAGAGCGGTTATATGGAGAAGGATGCGTACCGTGGCGGTTACTACCTGACGAAGAGCGGAGCCTGGGACGGCAAGTCGAAGGTGGCCGGCTGGAAGCAGGATAAGACCGGCTGGTGGTTCAAGACCGGCAATAAGACCTGGCTCTCCAATTGCTGGAAGATGATCAACGGAAAATGGTATTACTTCGGAAAGACCGGCTATGCCGCAAAGTCCGAATTCATCCGGGGCTGGTGGTTGAGATCCGACGGTGCCCAGGTAGACCCCGTGAAGTACAGCTGGAAGAAGGACAGTCAGGGCTGGTGGTACGGAAAGAAGGGCAGCTGGTACGCCAAGGGCAACAGCTATACCATTGACGGAAAGAAATACATTTTCGATAAGAACGGCTATTGTATCAATCCGTAACCTGTGGTTTCCCACAAGGATACGATATTTATGGAGCTTTTGAAAGGAGCAGGAGCGTATGAAGCAGTTTCAGTTCAACTATGAAAGCGAAGAGAAACTGATCAGCATGCTGAAGAGAATCCGCCAGTGGTGCAATTCCTCTGTGGTATCAAATGTTTTGTTTCAGATCTTTACGGAAACGCTGAACAGGAACATGATCCAGAGCATCTGTGGGATGATAGAGAAGGAGATGCCGGATGCCATGTATATGGGGAGTTCCTCCAACGGAAACATACTGATGGGAAATAAGAGCAAACAACCCATTAGCATCGTCTGCACGGTCTATGAGTATCCCTCTACGAAGCTGATGCTGCTTCAGTATCAGCTGGACGAGGACCGCGCCCGTTCCGTTGCGGAGGATCTGAATAAAAATGTGTGTGAGAATCCCTGGGTGAAATCAGTCATGACCTTTACCACCATGCGTGGCATGTCCATGACGGCCTACTGTGAATATCTCAGGATGCTTCCGAAGGATGTGGTGTTCTGCGGCGGCGGCGCCTTCTCGGTAGATATCAATGACAATGCAGCCATTGTATTCTCCTCCAAGGGAGAGATCTCGGATCATGCTGCGGTCTTTCTGCTGACCGGCGGTGAAGATTACCATGTCCAGGCGCTGCACGTGACAGGCTGGAAACCTCTGGGCCGTCATCTGTCGGTGACCAAGGCACGGGGGCCCATCCTGTATGAGCTGGACGGAAAGCCGGCCTACGAGACCTACAATAAATATCTGAACATTAAGAATGATGAGAATTTCTTCTTTAATACATTGGAGTTCCCGTTCCTGTACGAGCTGAACGGACTGGACATCCTGCGCGCACCAATCGCCAGCAGGGAAGACGGTGCCCTTGTCATGACGGCGGACATCACGGAGAACATCTACGCCAGGATCGCATACGGTGATCCCTGGACGATCCTGGACAGCGTGTATCATGCGGCGGTACATTTCCGTGACTTCCTGCCCGAGGCTTTCACCGTGTTCTCATGTGCGGGACGCAGAACCTTCTGGGGAGATGATGAGATCGGAAATGAAACGCAGCCCTTCCAGTCCCTGGCCCCCACCTCTGGCTTCTATACCTCCGGGGAATTCCTGCGCAACGGGGATTATGTTAACCAGCATAATGTGACGCTGGTTGTGGAAGCCCAGAGAGAGGGTGATACCGCCGGAAAGACCGCCGCACATGTGGATGTCAATAATGAGCAGTTCTCCGGAAAGGTGTCCATGATCAACCGGCTTGCCACATTTATCCAGGCAGCCACCGAGGAGCTGGAGGAAGCAAACGGCAGACTGGAGCTGCTTGCCATCTCTGACGGACTTACCGGTCTTTACAACCGCTCGGAGATCCAGAACCGGATCACGGAATGTGCACATGCGGGAGAGTATCGCTCTGCCCACGGCAAGAACCTGATGGGTGTGTCCCTTATCATGATGTATATCGATGATTTCAAGGGCGTAAATGACAATTACGGCCATAAAGAGGGCGATAATGTGCTGATCGGTCTGGCAGACATGCTTCGTAAGGTTGTGGAAGAGCATGTGCCGGATGGCTCCGTCGGCAGATGGGGCGGTGAGGAATTCATGGTTCTTCTGCCTGAGACGAAGCTGGAAGAGGCAACTCAGATCGCAGAGCTGTTCCGTGTGAATTTCAACGCCATCAACTTCAAGCAGGCCGGACACCGGACCATGAGTCTGGGTGTAACGGAAATGATCGCCGGTGAGGATGCGGATCTGACCTGTATGCGTGTGGATGATGCCCTGTATGAGGCAAAACGGAACGGAAAGAACCGTGTCGTTGTCATGCAGCCGTAACGTAACAGAAAGTGAACGATTGCGACAAAAGTTTAAAAATGTCGGTGTTAAAAATCACATACGAAAGACCTATATTCCGTTGTTTTTCGGCAGATTTACCTAAGTTCATGAAATTAGTTGATTTTTGAGTCTTTTTCTCATATAATGAACGCGTTTTCAAGGAGTCATAATATAGACTCCGAAGTTCATCATTTTTTTTAAATATTAAAAAATGGAGGTAAAGGATGATGAGAAAGGTAACAAAGAAACTGGCACTGATTCTTGTAGCAGCAATGGTTATGGGTCTCTGCCTCGTAGGTTGTGGTAGTGTTCAGAAGGATGTAGACGGCGACTGGACAACATCCAGCATCAACGGTAAGAGCGTTGAGGATTATGCAGCTGAGACAGGTCAGGATGTTGGAGCTTGCACAAGCAACTGGAGCATCAAGGACGGCAAGGCAACAATTAACAGCGTAAACGGTGCTGCAAGCGTTGATGTTGAGTACAAGTCCAACGGTTTTGAGGTTAAGGAAAACGGTGAAGTTGCTTACAGCGTTAAGTATGACAAGGATGCACAGACACTTTCCTACACCATCAATGTAAACGGCCAGAACAACGACTTCGTACTGAAGAAGGGTACTGGTACTGTAGGCGCAGCTCAGCAGGGCGGCGAGGAGCAGCAGGCAGGCGGCGAAGAGCAGCAGGCAGGCGGCGAAGAAGGTGCAGCTGAAGGCGGCGAGGAGGCTCCGGCTGCGGAGTAATCTTCAAAGTACCTATCTTTGAACAGCAAATATATGCAAACATTTACAGGCGTGGAGTCATAGGACTTCGCGCCTGTTTTATTTGAATTTTTTATTGAAGTGAAGGGGATTTTATCGCATAATAGAAGAGGTTTAGTTTTTATCTTGCCAAGGGGGTTGGTATGAGCAGAAAGCATAGAAGAAAGAAAGCAAAATGGAGTCGGCGGCTCCTGCCTCAGATCGGTATGATCATTGGCGCCATTTTTATTTTGACCATAGCAGCATCCGCGTATATCCAAGTGCGCGGAATTACCTCTACCTACCTGGAAGCAAAGGAAGAGATCATGCGTCCCATGGCGAAGCGTATGCAGGATAGCATAGGCAAATACGGTGCTATCGGCCGAATTTTTGATATCTGGCTGAAGTTCCCCGATGATTTTAATATTTGGATGGATTACGATGAGTCGGATCCCTTCTATAAAGAGCTGACTGAAAGCTTTGAATTTGATGAGGATTCGATTCCCATCTATGATCCTGCCGAAATCGAATCCTTTGAAAACAGAAAACGAAACCTGCTTGCCATGTATGCCTTCAACTCCATTTATACGGAGCTGTTACTCTGTTTATACCAGCAGGAAACCGTGACTTCCATGCTGGTGGATCTCACCGATGCGAACTATGGAAAGGTCCTTATGCTTACTGAGGACCTGTATAGTGTTATGGAGAAGGATAAAACGGATTCGGTGGATCCTCATCGCGGAGAAGATGTCAGCGAAATGTTAAATGAAATGCCGGGTGTGAAGAAGATGATGAATGGAGAATCCGGATTCCATCGATTTGATTCTCCGAAGGACGGGGAATACTATTACCTGTACATGGAACCGGTCAAGGAAAATGGGAAGGTAGTTGCAGCCCTCATTCTTGCCTATAACTGGAGCGATTTCCATTCCAATCTCATCAAGAAGCAGCTGCTGATCGCCGTTATCTCCGGACTGATCCTACTGGGAGCGGCCGTCCTTCTTCTCTACTTCATCAACCGTTCGGCCATCCGTCCGCTTGGTAGAATCCAGCAGGGCGTGCGTTCATACATGCAGAACAAGAACAGCGAGGAAGTCGCTGAAAGGATGGATCAGATCAAACAGAAGAATGAGTTCGGTGTACTTGCGGATGATGTGTCGCAGCTGGCGGAGGAGATCGACCGTTACACCGATGAGATTACCCATCTGACCGGAGAACGTGAGCGTGTGGCTGCAGAGCTTTCTCTGGCTGCGGAGATCCAGCTGGGCGTGCTGCCTGTGGAATTCCCGAATGTGCCGGATTATAAGCTTTACGCCACCATGACACCTGCGAAAGAGGTAGGTGGTGATCTGTATGATTTCTTTGATATCGATGAAACCCATTTGGGAATGGTCATCGGTGATGTATCCGGCAAAGGGGTACCTGCGTCACTCTTCATGATGATCGCCAAGTTGGTGATCCGGGAATATGCCCAGGCCGGCGGAAGTCCCGCCGAGGTTCTGACCAAGGCCAACAAGACCCTGTGCGAGAATAATACCAACGATATGTTTGTAACTGCATGGTTCGGAATTCTGGACCGCACCACGGGTAAGATCGTTGCATCCAGTGCCGGACACGAGTATCCGATCCTTCGGGATCCGGACGGCGAATACCGTCTCATCAAAGATAAGCGTGGGTTTGTTCTCGGTGGTATGGATATCAGCAAATATAAGGAATATGAACTTGAGCTGAAGCCCGGCGGAACGATCCTCGTCTATACCGACGGCGCTGCCGAGGCTACGAACGCTAATGAGGAGCTCTTCGGTACCGACCGTATGCTGGAAGCGCTGAATCAGCATCTCGAGGATGCGCCGAAGGAACTGGTGGAACACTTGAAGGAGGCCATCGAGGTCTTTGTCGGAGAAGCACCGCAGTTCGATGATCTGACCATGCTCTGTGTCCGCTGGGACGGAACAGAAAAGACGGAAGAACAGGCCGGTTAGATTGAATTGAAAAGGCTTTTGTGTTAACATATCTCCGTATGACGCAATCGTTTTACAGAAGAAAAAACAATCAGAACAAGGGGGTTGTAGAAATATGAATATAGCAATCGACGGACCGGCAGGAGCCGGCAAAAGCACGATCGCAAGACTTGCAGCACAGAGACTCGGTTTCCTTTATGTGGATACGGGAGCCATGTATCGTGCCATCGCACTCTATCTTCTGGATGCGAAGACAGACATAGAGGATGAGAAGAAGCTGAAGAATGCCCTCGACCATATACGTATCAATATCGCCTATGAGAAGGACGTACAGCATGTTTTCCTGAATCTGCAGGACGTATCAGCCGAGATCCGCAGTGAGAAGGTGGGAAATATGGCATCGAAGGTGGCGGCTCTTCCGGAGGTCCGTGAAAAGCTGCTGGATCTGCAGAGGGATATCGCTGCAAAAAATGACGTACTGATGGACGGACGGGATATCGGAACGAATATCCTTCCGAATGCGGAGCTGAAAATCTATCTGACCGCTTCGGTGGAAGTACGTGCAGACCGAAGATTCAAGGAGCTGAAGCAGATGGGCGGACGCCCGAATCTGGAGGTCATCAAGGCCGATATCGAGAAGCGGGATTATCAGGATATGAACCGTGAGATCGCACCTCTTCGTCAGGCTGAGGATGCGGTGCTGGTGGATTCCTCCGATATGACCATTGAGGAAGTGGTTGCGGAGATCGTAAGACTCGCGAAAGAACGCATGTAA
>CADBRW010000240.1 GCA_902797155.1 uncultured Lachnospiraceae bacterium | reverse complement strand
TCCAAATGAGTAATAAGGGAACTGCCCTCCATTAAGGGGGGCAGTTTTTTAGTGCAAAAGAATCGGGGCCGGCTCTTTGATCTTATCATCATTCTATTGCAGTAGAGGGGGATAGTCTATATAATGTGGATGTATGGGGTTTTTGCACGTTAGTGTTTTAGGTAAAGGGGGTACCATGAAGATCATTACAACAAACAATCTGACGAAGGTGTATGGTGCCGGTGACACGGCTGTTACGGCTGTAGACCAT
Source organism: uncultured Lachnospiraceae bacterium (assembly GCA_902797155.1). GTDB lineage: Bacteria > Bacillota > Clostridia > Lachnospirales > Lachnospiraceae > Eubacterium_Q. Next base: position 19,330 of record CADBRW010000240.1, on the reverse strand, counting down.
CTGAATCTCGAGATCGAAGAAGGACAGTTCACGGCGATCATCGGTTCATCCGGTTCCGGAAAATCGTCGCTGCTGAACCTGCTGGGCGGGCTGGATACGCCTTCGGAAGGGGAGGTCCTGATCGATGGTGAGAACATCTATCAGCTGGGAGATGACAAGCGCTCCATCATGCGCAGACAGAAGATCGGCTTCATCTTCCAGAATTTCAATCTGATTCCCGTACTGAGCGTAGAAGAGAATATCGCCATGCCCGCCCTGCTGGACGGGAAGAAGGTGGATCCTGCGGAGATGGACGAGCTGCTTAAGCTCCTCAGCCTGGAACACCGGAGGAAGCATCTTCCCAACGAGCTGTCAGGCGGTCAGCAGCAGAGAGTGTCCATCGGACGTGCGCTGATCAACCATCCGCCGGTGATCCTTGCGGATGAGCCAACAGGTAATCTGGATTCCAAGAATACCACAGAGGTTATGAATATGCTGATCGACGCGGTGAAGACACGGAAGCAGACGCTTGTGCTGATCACCCATGAACCGGAGATCGCGGAAATGGCGGACCGTGTCCTGCAGATCGAGGACGGACGGATCGTCAAGGATACAACGAAGTAAGGAGGGGGATTATGAAAGGCCTTTCTACACTTACGTTTCGTTATATGAGGACGAACCGAAAGCGGACCATAACCACCATTGTGGGTGTGTTCCTTGCGGCCATCCTGGTTTATACGATCTTCTGTGCGGTATACAGTGTGCAGCGGAGTATGGATGACCGGAACTACCGGAGTGACGGAGGATATGAGATCTCCTTCATGGTTTCTCCGGATAAGGCCATCGAGATGCGGAAGGAATTCCGTGACAAGAAGACAGTGGGTGGGGTTTCCGTTACCAATGTCTGGATCTACTGGTATGACGAGCTTCTTGGCGCTGTTTACTATGACGATTATGATGGTATGACCTATCCGCTTCATCTGGAAAAGGGTGTGTATCCGAAGAATGAGCAGGAGATGATCGCTTCTGAGGTCCTCAGCAAACAGGATGATATGAAGCTGGGCGAGTATTATGAAATGATCGACCACGGAGATGATCTCTACAACCGGACCTATCGATGGAAGGTTGTGGGAGAGATCGGAGGCGTGGAAGGCGAGCCGGAAAAGTATTTCATACTTTCGGACGATCTGCTGAAGAAGACGGATGAGGTGACCCTTCGAGTTTCCGTTTCCGATAAGAAGGACTTTGCCGGACAGGCTGAGACCATCGGCAGCGCCTGCGGCGTAGAGGGTGAGGTTCGGGAGGAAGCGGCCGTCTACTTTAAGGACGGTGACCTGGATGCGGATCTGGGGAAAGCGTTCATCGATGCATTTATCCTGATCCTCGTGGCTGTCTTCGGTCTGCTGATGATGGTCATCATCCGCAACGCATTTAATATCTCCGTAAATGAGCGTCTGGAGGACTATGGGATCCTGCGTTGTATCGGTCTGACCCGTGGACAGGTCATTCGGATGATCCTGATGGAGGCGCTGATCGTGGCGCTCATCGGAGCGGTTCTGGGTATGGTCTTCGGACATCTGCTGACCTTGGGACTTTTTGCTCTGATCAATGCATCCGGTGTCGCAAAGTTTCTCGGAGTCGGAGCGGTCATGATCCTGTCAGCCGGATTCTATCTGAAGGCGGTCATCGGAACCCTGATCGTGGTATTTCTTTCCACGGCGGTTTCCATGGTGTCGCCGATCCAGAAGCTGTTCAAGATGAATCCCATCGAGACACGGCGCAAAACGGAGAAGGTGCGCAAGAGAACCGGAAACGGCGGTCTTACAGAAGCAAGGGTGAAGCGTTTCGGCATCGCCGTTGCCTACGGTATCCATAATGCGAAGCGATCCCTGGGCCGCTTCGTGGCAGGCGTGGTTTCTCTCGGACTGGGTATTGCTCTGGTGATCGCATCGGGTACGGTGCTTCGGACCATGAAGAAGACGGAGATGCGATCTGCAAATGATTACGAGATGGTTGCCCAGTGGGATAACTATGAACAGTGGAAGAAGAAGTTCGACGAGCTCCGGAAGGACGGAGTGGCAGATGCGATCTACGGTTATTCGGAAAATGAAGTGACGGAGAAGTCCAGGGAAAACGGCATCGGTCATACAACTCTTCAGCTGCTTGGAATGACCGAGGATCTTTATGAACTCTTCGAAGAAGAGACTGATAAGGCTTCGGATGAAGAGTCCGGGAAGGTGAGTGCCATTCTGGTACCTGGTCCCGGAGGGGCAACCGACCGGAAACCGGGAGATAACATCAAGGCAAAGTACGCCGATTCGGAGTTCCACATCATCGGAACCATGGATCCGGAGGTGGCGGACCTGCTTCTGGAGGGGAACTATGCGAACTTCTGGTCAGATACGGATTACCTGATCTATAAGATGGATCCTGAGAAGCCGGTGATCGGGGCCGTGACTCCGAAGTCTCTCTTTACGCTGAAATCGGATTACTATACCAGAGAGATATTCGATGTAACGACCTTCGGGTATGTCATGACACAGAAGAACGGCAAGGACAGTGAAGCCTTCGAGAAGGAACTGTATGAAGCAGGGGCGTTGAACGTAAAGGATATCGGATCTGCAATGAATGTGGTGACACTGCTGCATGTGGGCATACTGGGTATCATCGGATTTATCCTGATCCTCATCGTTACCAATTCCATCAACGTTCACCGCAGTCAGCTGTTTGCACGGAAGGATGAGTTTAAGACCCTTCGCTGCATCGGTCTGTCCGAGAAACAGAAGAAGACCATGCTGATGGCAGAGGGAATGGTGTCCTCCATACTTGCGGTGATCCTGGGTATTGCCCTGGGTCTCCTGATCGCACTGCTGATTGTATTTGCATTATACACAGGAAACGGCGTGACGGGCAGCTTCAAGCCGGAGCTGACGCATATCCGCTACGCACCTGACTGGCTGTCCATCATCGTCACAACGGTGGTGATCTCCTTCATGGGCTGGCTGGTCGGCATGCTGACGAAAGATGAGGTTTAGGAACGTGTTTTGCCTTCAGCAAAACTCGTTCCGTACACGCCCACACTCCGGAGGAGCGTGCCCGAGCGAAGCGAGGGTTACGAGGCGCCCATAGAAGGCGCCGAGTAAGGCCTTCATTAGATGACCCTGATCCCGCCGTATTTGCGGATCTTCAGCACCATGCAGGCGCCTTCTCCGAAGAGTGCTTCCATGGCTCCGCGGTACTTATCCGTCTTTTCCTTCGGAACAAAGGCCTGGATCGTTCCGGCAAAACCACCACCGTGGACACGGACGACACCGGTATCCAGAAGGCTGATGTCCCCGGAGGAAAGTCCCAGCACGGATTCGCTTACCGCCAGGGCAACGGACATGTTCTGATGCCGGATGTCATGGGTGGTATACACATTCTGAAGGAACTTGAAAGATGAGTCCCCTGAGGCCCGCACGGCCCGGAGGAAGGACCTGATATCGCCGGTTCGGAGCGCAGTTGATTCTGCCACGACCCGGCGGTTTTCATTATAGAAATGCAGAGCGCGCAGCACGGGTCTGTCCCCCAGCTTCTCCCGCAGGGCGGGAATGGCCTGCTGTAACTCGGGCTCGGAAACCTCCCGGAGAACGGCTTTGCCAAAATGTGCCGCAACGGCCTTCATTTCCGTGGGAACGGCTGCGTAGTCCTCGGTCAGGTCTGCGTGGGACCCCTTTGTGTCCGTGATACAGAGACTGTATCCGGCCTCGGTGAGGTCGAAATCGATGCGTTCCAGCTTCGGATTCTCCGGGTCTTCAAAGTCCATATGGCAGAGACTTCCTACGGAGCAGGCCATCTGGTCCATGAGGCCGCAGGGCTTGCCGAAGTAAACGTTCTCTGCATACTGGCCGATCTTGGCAATGGTAACGGCATCACAGGCCATGTCATTGTAAAGTCCGTTCAGGATGGTTCCGATCAGGGTCTCAAAGGCGGCGGAAGAGGAGAGGCCGGAGCCTCCCAGAACCTCACTTGTAATATAGGCAGAGAAACCGCCAACCCGGTACCCGCGGGATGCCAGGCCGGCTACCACGCCCCGGATCAGTCCGGCCGTGGTGCCCTCCTCTTCGGAAAGAGGAGCAAGTGCGGAAGGGTCCTTCGGAAGTGTAAGAGAGATCTCCGGATAGCCTTCGGATTTTACCCGGATCAGGGATGTTTCAGCCATGGCTGCAACGGCAATGGCATCATCGTTGATGGAAGCTGCCAGTACCTGGCCATGCTGGTGATCGGTGTGATTTCCGCCGATCTCCGTCCGGCCCGGAGCGCTGTAGATCTCTACGGGGAGATCTCCGAACAGGCTGTGGAAGGAATCCAGTGCCTGAAGGTATCTGGCCTCTTCCTTGGGAATACGGGCGGATTCCTGATAGATGTCCAGTAGCTTTTCCCGGAACTGTTCGGTCCGAATAATTCTCTTTGCGGCTTCGATGGTCTGCATAGGATCCCCTCCTTCTGTCTTTTGTCGCAGTTTGAACACGCTCAGTATAGCACATTTTCACAGAAAACGTAATCAAATGGGCGCGTTTTCTGACGGTATGGTGAAATTGTATAAAAACGCTGTTCAATTTCGTCGGTATTTTGCATAAAAAAATTCGTTATTCTGTGGAGTATTCTGTTTAAATCTGCTATAATAACGTTAGCTAACTATGCCCCGCAGACGGGGTGCCGTTGTTGTGACATTTTTTCAGGGAAAGGAGGAAGCTGCATATGCCGGTACAAATTCAAACATGTGGCCTTGTGCTTGATATTTTGCTGATCTATTTCTTCCTCCGGCACGAAACCGTAGGACTTTTCAGCGAGCGGATCTTCCGTTTTGCGCTGGTGGTCAATACGGTCTGTGTGGTCCTTGATATTCTGTCAATCTTCGGGATCGTGCTCCGTGAGGTTTTACCTGCTATTGTTGTTGCGGGAGTTTGTAAGCTGTATCTGGTATCACTTCTCGCCAGCGCATTCATCGGATTCCTTTATACGGCAAATGATGTGCAGCACCTTCGTGAGGATGAGACATTTAACCGTATCATCCGTATCGTTTTCGGACTGGGAGTATTCTTCATCCTGGTACTGCCGATCAATTTCTTCCACGAAGGAAATGTGATTTACAGCTATGGCATGTCCACAGGTGTTACCTATGTCTTTGCGCCGTTCTTTATCCTTGGTGCATTGGTCATGACCTTTTCTCATGGCAAATACATGAATGCCAATCGGAGAAATATCATCCGTGCATGGATGGCTTTGGAGATCCTTGCTGCGACTCTTCAGTATATCTTCCCGCAGCTTCTGCTTGTGGGCTTCGGATCTGCCATCGGGCTGTTCGTTCTTTACTGTGAGCTTGAAAGTCCTGAGGTATATCTCGACCGGACCACCGGTATCTTCTCCTATGACACGCTGGGTCTGTATCTGAAACAGCTGTTCTCGGAGGGCAGAAGATTCGTGGGGATCATGATCTGCACAGAGGATGAGTGGAAAATGGAGAATGAGCAGGAGAATCGTATCCTGCTGGAGATCAGTGAGTATCTGCATTCCTTCCCGGGCGCCAAGCTTTTCCGCTGTTCGGGAAACGACTTCATGCTGGTCTATGACGGTGAGCAGTACGAAAAGAACCAGATTGAAAGCGCGATCAATCTGGATGTGATCAAGGCACGTTTCAGCGAGCCCTTTGACGGATCCATGATGATCGGAGCAAAGTTCCTGTATATTCCGGACGCGCGTATCGCAACGGATTGTGACGAATATCTTGAGATCTGCCGGATCAATAAGGACGAGATGGATAGAAATGAGACCAGCCGGCTTCTGGATGAACAGTCAGGAAGCCATATTCGTCAGCAAAGGCAGATTAAGAGTGAAATTGTCAATGCACTGGCTGAGAACCGTTTACAGGTTCATTTTCAGCCGATTTATTCCATTGAAGAGGATAGGTTCGTGTCAGCTGAGGCCTTGGCGCGTATCGTCAGCTCCGAAGGAAAACTGATCATGCCGGGACTCTTTATCCCGGTGGCAGAAGAGTATGGTCTGATCGATCAGATCGGTGAGAGAGTATTCGAGATGACATGCCGGACCTTCCGTGAGAAGGCACTGAAGCAGATGGGCATCCGTTATCTGGAGGTCAATCTGTCCGTTGCACAGTGTGAGAATACCCGCCTTTCCGAGATCTATCACCGTATTATGGAACAGGAAGAGGTTGAGCCGACTTCGATCAATCTTGAGATCACAGAGAGCTCAACGCTGCACTACAGAAATATTCTGCTGGAGAACATGAATGCCCTCGGGCGTCTGGGCTGCAGCTTCTCTCTTGATGACTTTGGAACAGGAGAGAGTAACCTTAACTACATCGTGGATATGCCGGTTCAGATCGTGAAGTTTGACAGGTCCATGGTGCAGGATTACTTCGTTAACGAGAGAGCCAAGACCGTCATGCGCGCAACTGTCTCCATGATCAAGGAGATCGGTCTTAAGATCGTGGCTGAAGGTGTGGAGACGAAGGAACAGCTTGACGCAATGGAGGAATTGGGTGTAGATTATATCCAGGGTTATTACTTCTCCAAGCCTTTGGCTGAGAAGGATTTCCTGAATTTCCTCGAAGTTAAGAATAAGGTTGCTTAAACCGAAGTAAGGAGAAAAGCGTGGAACAGCAGAATAATATCTTACAGGAAGAGTTTGACGAGTCCCAGGAGATCATAGGCAAGCTCTCGAATTACTACGACTCCAAGGTAGTGGGACAGAGAATGATGAAATTTGCACTGGTGGCAGCTGTCATGGCAGACGGACACATTTTAGTGGAGTCTGTGCCGGGTCTTGCAAAGACGACAGCTGCCAAGGCCATTTCTGATGCGGTGGACGGGAAGTTCTCCCGTATCCAGTGTACACCGGACCTTCTTCCCAGTGATATCATAGGAACACAGATCTATAATCAGTCTTCCGGCCGTTTCGAGACTATTCTCGGACCGGTCTTTGCGAACTTTGTGCTTCTGGACGAGATCAACCGTTCCAGTGCGAAGACACAGAGTGCCATGCTGGAGGCCATGCAGGAGCGCCATGTAACCATCGGCGGCGTGACCTATGACATGCCGGAGGATGTCTTTATCGTCATCGCGACACAGAACCCCATCGAACAGGAAGGAACCTATCTGCTTTCGGAAGCACAGACAGACCGTTTCCTGATCAAAGAGAAGATCACGTATCCGTCTCCCGAGGAGGAGGCCGAGATTCTGAACAGGATCGAGAGCGGTGCCATGGAGAAGACTCCGGCGGTACTTTCCATTCAGGATGTGGACCGTCTTCAGGCCATTACCGAGAAGGTATACGTAGATCCTTCCATTAAGAAATATATATCCTACATCGTAGATGCAACCAGACATGTGGATACGGTCCTGCCGGAGGAACTGGCAAGATATGTACGTATGGGCGCAAGCCCCCGTGCTTCCATAGCCTTCCTGAAGATCGCGAAGGCCGTGGCACTGCTGTACGGCCGTACATATGTGACCCCGGATGATGTAAAGGCACTCCGTTATCAGGTGCTGCGTCACAGAGTGGAGCTGAACTATGCGGCGATCGCAGATGATGTATCGGTTGAGACCATCATCGACAAGCTGTTCGGCAGTATCCGTACGCCGTAATTTCAGTGTGCCCATAAAAAGCCGCGGATGATACGTATCCTCTAATGAGAGCGTACCACCGTCGGATCTCAGCGTGATAAAGGTTGCATGATTATGGATTATGATTATCTTTCCCGGATCAGGGCAAATCTGACTCTGTATTCCAAGAAGAAAACTGCAAATCTGCTGGATGGTGGATTCCGCTCGATCTTTCGCGGGCGGAGTCTTGATTTTGATGACCTCCGGGAGTACACCTATGGTGATAATGTGCGTGACATCGACTGGAAATCCTCCTCCAAGACGGGGAAGACTCTGGTCCGCCGTTACATCGCCGAGAGAAAGCACAACATCCTTCTGGTGGGAGATTCCGGTCTGAAGATGGTAGCGGATACCGATTCCGGGGAACCGAAGGAGAAGCTGGCGGTGATGACTCTTGGGTCTCTGGCTTATCTGGCGAACCGCCACGGAGATGATTTTGCGCTGCTCATGAACAGGGGCGCAGGTATGGATTTCAGTTTCTTCAAGTCCGGAGAGGTGCATTTTGAGAGGATCGTACGCAGGTATGAGACCTCCATCGGACAGACCCCCAGAAAGGATCTGGGAAGTCTGCTGAATTATGTGGCGGATCATTTCCGGAGAAGAATGCTGATCTTCATCGTTACGGATATGGAAGGGGCTTCCCATGTGGATGACCGCCTTCTGAAGAAACTGACAGTACAAAGTGACGTGCTCTTCCTTACGATATCGGATGCCTACCTTACCGGTGATATGGCCTACGATGTGGAGATAAAGGATTATGAGCCGGATTTCCTGCTGCAGTCCCGGCGTCTGGGCCGGCTGGAGCGGCAGGAGCGCAGACAGAGACAGGAAGCTTTCCATACACTCTGCAAGCGTTATGATGTAGGCTTTACGGAGATCGGTAAGGAATCGGAAGTGATCGACCGTATAGCGGAACTGATGGATGAACATAAGGGAGCATAGGGATGGTTACATCTGTTGAATTACAAGATCCAATGTCATACTATCTCTTCTGGCTGATCCTGGCGATCGTAGCTGTGGCGGCGGTGTTCTTCCTGCAGATCTTCTTCCGGATCAAGCTTCGTGACCGGCTGAAGAAAAAGAGGGAGAAGGAACCGAAGGTTCACGCACCGAAGAAGAAACCTCTTTCCGTTCTCAAGTGGGAGTACCTCCAGAAGCTTGAGTATCTGGAGCGGGGGATCAATGCCGGAGCGTACAGTAAGCGTTCGGCATATCAGGAGCTGTCCATGCTGATCCGTACATTTGTTACGGATGCTACGGGGATCAAGGTGCAGAATTATTCGCTGCATGAGATCCGGAGAGTCGGTATCCCGGGGCTGACGGCCCTGGTTCAGGAGTATTATGAGCCGGAATTTGCGCGGCAGTCCATGGCTGATATCCGTGCATCGCTGTTCCGGACCAGAAAGGCGATCGAATTATGGAGTTGAAATATCCCATATTTCTTTATATAGGAATTCCTGTGCTGGTCGCAGGCCTTGTCGCCATGCATGTTCTGGGCAGGAAGAAGAAATATCGCGGAGGCCGGAAGGTGGCAAATACCCGGTTCTTCCGGGGACTAACGGAATACGAGGGACAGAAGCGGCTTCGGCGGGTGTTGGCCGTTGTGCTGGAGATCTGTATCGTGGGAAGCATCCTCAGTTCCCTGGTGCTGGCAGCCCGTCCCTATAGGACAGAGACCACCAGCAACGGTGTGAAGAAGAGAGATATCTTCCTTTGTATGGATGTTTCCTATTCCATCTGCTACCTGAATTATGATCTGGTGGACAGTCTGGAGGAAGTGGTTACGGGACTGAAGGGAGACCGGTTCGGTATCCTGATCTTCAACACTTCTTCGGTGCTTTATGTGCCCATGACGGATGATTACGAATTTATCCGGCAGAGACTGGATGAGCTGAAGGAGTATTTCCGCCTGCAGCAGGAATACCAGGATATGGACTATTCCTTTGATGAGGATTATGCGAAGAAGCGGGAGATCCTGGATTACTATGATGCGGGCACCCTGGTAAACAATTATACCAAGGGCAGCTCCCTGATCGGAGAAGGGTTGGCCAGCTGCGTGTACAGCTTCCCGCGTCTCGACGGTGAAGACCGGACCCGTCTTATCATCATGGCTACGGACAATGCGGAGATGGCCCTTTCCACGCCGCTGATCGAGCTGGACGGCGCCATCGATCTCTGTATAAAGAACCATATTAAGATATTCGGTCTTTTCCCGGATCAGGAAACCTATGACAAGGGTAACTACCGGGATTATACCCAGGACATGCAGGACTTCAGAAACGGAATTGACAAGACCGGCGGAACATTTTATCAGCAGTCCAAGAGTCTGACTGTGGAGGATATCGTTGCGGATATCCAGAGGCAGGAGGCGCTGGAGGTGGATGAACTGATCATCACCAAGGAGATCGATCAGCCGGAGGTCTTCGCTGTCATATTACTTATTTGCCTGACACTGGGCTTCGGAGCAGGAGTGGTACTGAAATCATGATGACAAATCCGATACTGACAAACTATATCGTGATCCCGGTTCTGGCGGTTTTGCTGGTGGGCCTTCTTGTGACGGTTCTTCGTCGGCGTGATAAGGTATGGTCGAAGGTGCTGTCCATCGGCCGGATCATACTGATCCTGGGACTGGCATTCCTGATCAACTTAAGACCCTCGGTGAAGCGCTATAATGCGGAGATCGAGCTGAAGAACATCGATGTCCTTTTCGTGGTGGATACAACGATCAGTATGTGGGCAGAGGATTATGACGGTGGGAAGACCCGGATGGAGGGCGTGCAGGCTACCTGTGATTATATCCTGCAGGAGCTGGCAGGAAGCAATTTCGCCCTGATCCGCTTCGATAACCGGGCGCAGATCCTGGCACCATTCACGCAGGACAGCCGCAGTGTGTCGGATGCTTTCTCCACCATCAAGCAGCCGGACAGCTATTATGCAAGGGGAAGCTCACTGAACACACCCATGGCGGAAATGAAGGAGCTGCTGATCTCATCCTCCAAGAAGGAGGAACGAAAGACGGTTGTATTCTTCATCAGCGACGGCGAGATCACGGATTCCTCACAGCTGGAAAGCTATGCGGAAATGGAGCAATATGTGGACGGCGGCGCGGTGCTCTGCTTCGGAACGAAGGAGGGCGGCAAGATGCAGGCAAGCAGCGGTTACTCCCGCAGATATGTGCAGGATCCCGAGACCGGAGAGGATGCCATATCCAAGATCGATGAGACGAATCTGGAGAAGATCGCAAAGGACCTTCAGGTGGAGTATATGAATGTGCACAGCCCTGAAGAGGTGGGTGCTCTGATGGATGCCATCAAGACCGGAAGCAGTATCCGTATGGAAGAGGCCGAGATGGTAACCTATGAGGATATTACGTGGATACTGGGAATCGTAGGAGCAGCGCTTCTCATCTGGGAAGTGATCTCCGTCGTTCTGCAGCGAAAGCTGTAATGAGGATATGCCATGGATAAAAAAGAAGAAAAAAACAAAAAGGTAAAATCTAAGCCCGCTAAGAAACAACGCATTAAGAATGCACGTCTCTTCATGTTCTGGATCGATGTGGCGGTGGTTCTGCTTCTGGCCTTCGGTGTGTACATGGGAATCAGGTATTTCATGAATTCGAAATTCCTGTCTGCGTACGAGGCCGGAAATTACGAGACCGAAACGGAAGAGAAGCTGAAGAAGCTGAACATCATCGAACCCTATCTTCCGTATTACAACCTGGGAAATGTGGCATACAAGGAAGGGGATTATAACCGCGCCATTTCTTACTATAAGCAGGCGCTGGAGAAGAATCCTCCGAAGTACAAGGAATGCCCCATTCGGATCAATCTGGCCCTTGCCATGATCGCGAAGATCGATTTCCAGGATCTGTCCACGGAGAAGAAGCTTCAGAATGCCATTCAGACCCTCCGGGCAGCCAGAGTGGTGCTGACTTCTCATGGGTGTGCGGGACCTGTGGAGGATGACGGGCACAGCGAGGAAGCAGAACAGCTGAAGAAGGATATCGACAAGCTGCTGGAGCAGCTGGAGAACCCGCCTGATCAGGATGAAAATCAGGACCAGGATCAGAATCAGGACCAGAATCAGGATCAGAACCAGGATCAGAATCAGGACCAGAATCAGGATCAGAAGGAGACCGAGCAGGAGCGGAAGCTCCGTGAGCAGCTGGAGGAGCAGCAGAGAGAAGCGCTCCAGGAACGCGCCGAGACCCAGCAACAGCAGCAGGATGCAACCGGACAGGATCAGCAGGAAGGCGGCAGCGGCGGCTGGGAATACGACGGCAAGACATGGTGATTTGACGCCAAACCGAGGCCGCGATCACTCTCTTCGGCCCTGTCGATTGGCTGTATGGCACTATGTTCTGCGGGCAACGTCACAATAGGCATCAATTAGAATAGGAGTCCCCAACCGGTACATTTTCATGTTGCCGGTTGGGGACTCCTGTTTATTTGATCGTGGGGCGGGAGGTCCCGCCGCCTGGTTATTCGATGCACTGAACCTTGATGATGTCGGTGTTGCCACTGCGGCCGTCCAGCATGCCTCCGGTCAGGACCACATTGTCGCCGGTCTTCAGCCCCAGAACCTGGGTGGCTGTCCGGATGGAGTTTGCGAACATGGACTCCATGGAGTCATAGATACCGCAGAGTACCGGTGTTACGCCCCAGGAGAGGTTCAGCTTGCGCCATACCTTTTCGGAGGTGGTCATGCCGATGATGTCCACGGGACAGCGGAAACGGCTTACCATGCGGGCCGTACGTCCGGACAGTGAGTTGACGATGATGCACTTGGCGTTGACGTCGATGGCCATGGAACAGGTGGAGTGGGAAACCGCATCCAGATTGTTGCGGATCTGCACATCCAATGCCTTGAAACGCTTGGTGTAATGGATGGTGGCTTCTGTGGTCTCCACGGTCTTGGCCATGGTCCGAAGAGCTTCAACCGGGTATTTACCGGAAGCCGTCTCGCCGGAAAGCATGACGGCGGAGGTGCCGTCGTATACCGCATTTGCCACATCAGAAACCTCGGCTCTGGTGGGACGGGGCTTCTCGATCATGGACTCCAGCATTTCCGTAGCGGTGATGACACGGGTGCCAAGCATACGGCACTTGGTGATCAGCTTCTTCTGGATGGCCGGAACCTCTACAGCCGGGATCTCCACACCCAGATCACCGCGGGCGATCATGATGCCGTCTGCGATCTCGCAGATCTCTTCTATGTGATCCACACCGGACCGGTTCTCGATCTTGGCGATGATGTCCACGTCCTTTCCGCCGTTGGCATCCAGGAAATCACGGAGAGCATTCACATCCTCCTTGGTGGATACGAAGGAGGCCGCCACATATTCGATGCCCTGCTGAATGCCGAACAGAAGGTCGGACTTATCCTGCTCACTCAGGAATACCTGATTTAATACCTTGTTCGGGAAATTCATGCTCTTTCGGTCGGAGAGGACACCGCCGGAGATACATTTGGTGATGGCATCCTTTCCCTTCAGCTCGGTTACCTCGAAGATGACAAGACCGTTATTTACAAGGATCTGGTCGCCTACGGAGAGATCCTCTACCAGGCGGTCATAGCTGACGGATACCCGCTCGTTATTTCCGATCACATCTTCGGTTGTGAAAATGAAGGTGTCGCCTTCGGCAATCTCCACCTTTTTATTCTCAAAGGTTTTGATCCGGTATTCGGGCCCCTTGGTATCCAGCATGATGGCAATGGGGAGACACAGCTTGGTCCGGACCTTCTTGATCAGATCAAATTTCTTTTTATGCTCGTCATGTGTTCCGTGGGAGAAATTCAGACGGGCAACGTCCAGTCCGGCACGGCAGAGGGCGGTGAAGGTCTCTTCGTTTTCGCTGGCAGGACCTATGGTTGCGACGATCTTGGTTTTTCGCATGGGAATCCTCCTGTTCTATACGGTGATATGGCCCGCGACGGGCCTTTTCTGCTACATTTCACTATATCATGCGACTCCCTTTTTTTCAAGAAAGAGGCAGGTTATCATTGCCGAATGCCGTTGAAAGCACGGTGATATTCAGAATTGGAATATCACGATATTCGTATCTGTCATTTGTCACGAAAAAAGGTTTTCGCTATAATGATTACAGAGTGGATGGTAAGGCTTAGGATCATTCATTTGTGTGGGGATGTTTTTTCAACAATAATTGTAATGCGTCACTGCACAAAAAATGGTAGAATATACAACATAGACTTACTGTGTTCCGACTACTCGGAACGGGCAGAGCAAAGGAAATGAGGGGTATTATGGCAGACGTTCAGAAGATCCAGTTGGTTCAGGATAATGTAAATAAGGTGATCAAGGGGAAGGAGCATGTGGTTCGAAAGGTGCTTGCATCCATGATCGCCGGCGGACATATATTGATGGAGGATATTCCGGGTGTGGGCAAGACCACGCTGGCAACCGCCTTTGCGCGGGCCATGTCCTTGGATTACAAGCGCGTACAGTTTACACCGGACGTACTTCCCAGTGATATTCTGGGATTCTCCATGTATAACAGTGCGACGAAGGAATTCGAGTACCGCGCCGGATCGGTCTTCTGTAACCTGTTCCTTGCGGATGAGATCAACAGAACCTCTCCGAAGACCCAGTCAGCACTGCTGGAGGTAATGGAGGAGGGAACGGCTACCGTGGACGGCGTGACGAGGAGACTGCCGAACCCTTTCATCGTTATCGCAACGGAGAATCCTTACGGTTCCTCGGGAACTCAGCTGCTTCCGGAGTCTCAGCTGGACCGTTTTATGGTCTGCCTTTCCATGGGATATCCCGCACATTTTGATGCGGTCAATATTCTGAAGGGAAATGCACTGAATCCCATTTCCACAGTGGAAGCGGTTCTGGGCGTGGAGGACCTGATCGCTCTTCGTACGGAGGCGAACAATCTGTATGTAAGGGATGAGATCTATGAATATATTGTAAATCTCGTTGAGGCCACCAGGCAGCTGGATCTCTTCTCCATGGGAGCCAGCCCCCGTGGAACCATCGCCATGCTGAAGATGGCAAAGGCCATGGCCGTGATCGAAGGCAGAGATTTTGTGACGGCTCAGGATGTGCAGGCGGTGGTAAGAGATACCCTCGGGCACAGAGTGAAGCTGGGACAGCGGACCAGAGCGCAGGGAATCAATATGGACGGTGCGCTCCGGCAGCTGCTTGAGATCGTGGTTCCGCCGCGGATCTGACCCGTTTTTGAAATAATACGAATACGAAGGTACGTTATTTCTGTGCGGCAGGCCATGAAAGCGGGCACAGCGTAAGGCGGCACTTCGCAGGAAAGAAAGGCGGTTTTGTGAAGACCAGGATCCATCCCACAAGAATAATTGCATATCTGGTACAGCTTGCGCTGGTGGGATTTCTTTACTGGTTCCTTCGCAGTCATTTCTTTCTGATGCTGCTTGCCATCATGGTAGTGGTACCGGTCCTGTCTCTGGTAGCAGTATTCATCCTGCGGCATGTGGTGGAGGTGACGCTCGTTGCTCCGGAACGCCGGCAGGCCAAAGATGAGGCCGGGTATCTGAAGCTCCTGGTCAGGAACCCTTCCTGGCTGATGTCCTTTGATGCGAACATGATGCTTCGGACGGAGAACACCTTCTACGGAGACTCGGCTGCGGTCCGGATCTCCGTGCCGATCCAGATGCATTCCACCTATGAGAAGATGCTTCCGCTTCGGTATTCCATGAACGGAATGTACCGCTACACATTGGACGGTTTTTCCATGCGTGATCTGCTGGGTGTGGTTTCTCTCTGTAAGAAGGTGAAGACGGTGACGGAGGTTACGGTCTATCCGGAGGGAGACGGTCAGCCGGTGGGAAATCTTTCGGACATGTCCAGGGGCATGACCGAGAGTGAAGAGACCATGAAACGCGGGCATGATTTTTCGGATGTTTCGGACGTAAGGGAATACATCCCCGGAGACAAGCTGATGTCCATTCACTGGAAGCTCTCTGCGAAGAGAGATATCCTGATGGTGAAGGACCGTGTCTCCATGTCGGATCAGCAGATGGTGATCCTGACGGAGCTGTCCGGGGAGGATGAGCAGATCGACGAGGTTCTGTCCCTTACCTACCGGGTATGCCAGTCCTTTGTCAGGGAACAGGTTTATGTCCGCCTGATGTGGTGGAGTGAAGGAAATTATGCGTTTGAGGAACGGCAGATCGTGAACAGGGAAGCTCTGAAGGAGGCCTTTTCGGATCTGTACTACGATAAGATCTACAAGGATACGGAGAAGACCCGGGAACTGATGCGGAGCATCCGGCCGGAGTTAAAGGCGTACGTACACATTATACACAGGAACGGAGAAGCGGATGCCGAGGTTGTCGAGCAGGACTAAACAACTGAATAAGGCCGAGAAGCTGGCGGCGAAGGAAGAACGCCGCAGGATCCGTGTGTCTGCGTGGAGGGATGAGGATA
The DNA here is from genome assembly GCA_902797155.1 of uncultured Lachnospiraceae bacterium. GTDB lineage: Bacteria > Bacillota > Clostridia > Lachnospirales > Lachnospiraceae > Eubacterium_Q. Next base: position 3,259 of record CADBRW010000240.1, on the reverse strand, counting down.
CAAGGGAACTCCCGCTCTGTAAGGGTGTTACCATCGATCAGTCAGTCTATCAGATCGCGGAGAACCGTACCTGGACTTTGCTCATCAAGGGCATCATCGTCTATCTTATCACTGCGGGTGGTATCGGAAGCTATCTGACGATGATGGAGGTCCCGTTCTCGGAGCTGATATTTCATGCGGTGATCCTTATCACCGCAGTCCTATGCGCCCTGCTGTATCACAGCTGGCGTTCGGAGAATCTGGGATATCTCATATTCTTCAGTCTCTATGCTGCTTTGCTTTTTTTGTTCAGGGACTATATAAACAGTGGATTTTATGCTATAGTCAATGAGACGAATGAATGGATCTCCGCCTACTTTAAGACGGAAGGCTCCCAGCATTATAATGAGCGGATCGCCAACAGGTATGCGGCGGTAACCGTTGCGGTAACGCTGATCGGTATCGCCATCAATATCCTGCTGAATAACTACATCCTCCGCCGGGCACGCTATATGGTCGCGGCAGGTCTGTGCGTGACTCTGAATCTGGTGGGGCTGTATATGGATAAGGAGCCTTCGCTGCTCTATTCCCTGATGTTGATCGCAGGACTCTGCATGACCTATGTACTGAAGTCGGGACGACATTTTACCCTTAGCCGAAATGATCATATCTTCAAGAGGCGAAAATGGGGCCTGTCCTACGGGCATGACCATAAATCCCTGCGTCAGGGCATGATCCTGGTGCTGTTTCTGGTGCTGGTCATTGCAAATGTGGTGAATCTGATCCGCCCGAGGGATGAGTATATCTACTATCGTGAGGAAAGCTCACTGAAGTCCACCACGAAGGATCAGATCCAGAACCTTCTGATACTTGGTCTGGCGGGCATCTGGAACTGGTATCCGAATAACGGCGGTCTTGCCAGCGGCGAGCTGGGGGGTGTATCCTCGATCCGTCTGGATTACCAGCCGGACCTGAATATCACATTTACACCCTATGACCATAAGACGGTGTATGTGAAGAATCTCATCGGACAGAAGTACATTCCCTACGAGAATTACTGGGTTCAGCCGGAGAACTATGATCAGGCGGAGGAGCAGAACCTCTATGACGCAGAGGCTCTTCGTAAGGCCTATGAGGCGGGGGAGGAAAAGGCTGCTAAGGGTGTGATGATCCTGAAAAATGTGGGAGCGGCCGCACAGACCTATCATCCTTACTACACCATGATGGAGCATGGACCCCTGTGGCAGAGGAAGACGCAGGAGTTTGAGTATTATCCCCTGCTGGATGAGTCTCTTCTGGTTCAGGAACACCGGGAGGTGGATCCTGGCTACCTGGAGGTACCGGAGGACAACAAAGCTGCGATAAATGATCTGATCTTCGAGGCAGGGCTTTCGAAGAAGGATTCCCCGGAGGAGACGGTTGCCAAGCTGGCGGCCTATTATGAGGCCGAGATTCCGTATACCATTCGGCCGGGAGCGACTCCGGGAAATGATGATTTCGTCAATTTCTTCCTGACGGAGAACCGGAAAGGATACTGCGCACATTTTGCCAGTACTGCGGTTCTGACCTTCCGGGCACTGGGGATTCCGGCAAGATACTGTGAAGGCTATGCAGTATCCTACAGCCAGGTGCTCTCCCGTGGTGAGCTTGTGGAGGGTACGGAGGATGACTATGATAAGTTCTACAGCGGTTACAGTGCTCTGGGCCGGACCGCGGTGGTCAGTGTAAATGCAACGGATGCCAACGCCCATGCATGGGTGGAGATCTATGTGGACGGAAAGGGCTGGATGGTTGCTGAGGTGACACCATCTTCCTCCATAGACGAGGATGACGGCGTCGGTTCCTTCTGGGAGAACTTCAATAATCTGTTCGGAGACGGAGATACGGACAATGCGGCTGCTTCCGATGATCAGGGCGGCGGTTTCCGGATATCCATCGATGACGGTGTGATGAAGGTTGTGGCCTTTGTCCTTCTGGGACTCATCGCACTGGCTGCGCTGATCTTCCTTGGCTTTAAGATCGCACCGGTCATCCGGTATCATGTGGATTACCGAAAGGGCGACTGGTCCGAGCGTCTGATCCTGTACTACAGCAGGGCCATGCGCCGGAGAAGGAGAGACAGTGAGCTGCAGGCCGGAGTAAATTACCGTGAGCAGATGGAATGTCTGTATGACAGGAGACGTGAAGCCGGAGTTCCGGACACGGCACTGATGGAGTACAGGGATCCCTGGTATGTGGACGGACGAAGAGTGAATACAGCGCCGATGGAAGAACTGATCCATGTTCTGGAACAGGCGGGATTTGCAAAAGAAGGTATTACCGAAGAGGTATTCAATACATCGAAACAGAGGGTGGACGAGCTTCTGAAGAAGGTTCGTCGGAAAGGAGCTGTGCAGGATGAGGAGTGAACGATCAGAGAAAGCAGAACGTCGGAGGATCTGGTGGGCCAGCCTGAATCAGATGACCAGGACCATCATTTTGATCGCCGTGGCCATTGCGCTGATCATGGGAGGTGTCTGGCTGAAGACCTTCCTGTTCGGAAAGAGTGAGCCCAAGATCACGACGGATTATATCACGGGAAAGCTGGAGACTGCCAGTGAACTGACGACGGCGGAGCTTACCTATACAGGTCTGGTGAAATTCGAGGACGGCTCCATCCCGTTCCTGACCCAGAAGGGCTTCACCATGAAGTATACGGCGACGGTCAAGGCAGGTATCGATTTCTCCAAGATCGAGGTGGAGGTGAACAGCAAAACCGTAGTGGTTACCCTCCCCGAGACGGAGATCCAGTCGGTAAATGTGGATTCCAATTCCATTGACTTTTATGACCAGAGCTATGCAATTTTCAACTGGAGCAGCAAGGATGATGTAACTACTGCCATCCAGGCGGCTGAGAATGACGTGGCAACGAATGCGGATACGGAATCCCTGAAGCAGAAATCCTCCGAGCAGACAGAGAAGCTGGTGAGGGGTCTTCTGGAGGATGCCATAGGAGATAAGGAACTGATCATTAAGCGTAAGGCAGCCACTCAGTAGGAATGGTAAACTGTCTGACAAATTAAAGTTTTTGTGCAAAATAATTAGAAAAATGCACAAATCCATATTGACATGTCGCGCAAATTGTATTACAATAAGTGTACATCTAAAGTAAGAATTCTTCTGCAGCGACACTGCAGATTCTACCCCTGGTGGAGGGGTAAATACGGAGGAAAGGAAGGTAGATAAGGCGGCCGAAACAGTTTCGGATGCAGTCTCCGGTGGCCGGAGATGGAGCAAGCGG
>CADBRW010000239.1 GCA_902797155.1 uncultured Lachnospiraceae bacterium | reverse complement strand
TGCAGGAGAACAAGCGGATGATCGAGGTCCTTCCGGAGCCGAAGGAGCATGTGGAGATCAAGGGTTCCAAGAGAAAATACAGCTTCAAATCCGGTGTGAACATCATGTACGGATGCAATAACTTCTGCACCTACTGTATCGTTCCCTATGTACGTGGACGGGAGAGGAGCCGTGCGCCTGAGGATATCCTTCAGGATGTAAAGGATCTGGTGGCCGACGGCGTAACGGAGATCATGCTGCTGGGACAGAATGTGAATTCCTACGGCACCAATTTTATGGAGCAGAGCAGGATCATAGACTCTGATCCTGATTATGGTTTCCCTGAGCTTCTGGATGATGTATGTCAGATCCCGGGGCTGGAGCGGGTGCGCTTTATGACCTCCCATCCGAAGGATCTTTCCGACAGACTGATCGGGGTGATAAAGAAGAATCCCAAGGTTTGCAGACATATCCATCTTCCGGTTCAGTCGGGGTCTACGGAGATCCTGAGAAGGATGAACCGACGTTATACAAAGGAGCAGTACCTGGAGCTGGTGGACAGGATCCGAACCGAGCTTCCGGATGTTTCGCTTACAACCGATATCATGGTTGGTTTCCCCGGGGAGACGGAGGAAGACCTTCAGGATACCATCGATGTGGTACGAAAGGCCCAGTATGACCAGGCCTATACCTTTATTTACAGCCGCCGAACAGGAACACCTGCTGCGGAAATGGAGCAGGTGCCGGAGGATGTGGTGAAGGACCGTTTTGACCGGCTGCTTGCTGTGGTGAATGAAGTGGCGCATAAGCGGTGTGCACGGTTTGAGGGTCAGATCCTGACGGCACTTGTGGAAGAACCCAACCGGCAGATGCCGGGAATGCTGACCGGACGGCTGGAAAGCAACCTGGTGGTACATTTTCCCGGAGAGGAAGCTCTGATCGGACAGTATGTTCCGGTGAAGCTCACGGAAGCACACGGCTTTTATTACATCGGAGAGCTGGCGTGAAACAGGCTCTTCGGATCAAAGGAAACTATTAGAAAGCGAGTATGGATCGTGGAAATTGACAAGGCGAAATTATCTCCCATGATGAAGCATTACCTCTCCACCAAGGAGGAGGTAGGAGAAGCCATCCTGTTCTATCGTCTGGGAGATTTTTATGAAATGTTCTTCGATGACGCAAATCTGGTGGCGCGTGAGCTGGAGCTCACCCTCACCGGGAAGGACTGCGGTCTTTCCGAACGCGCACCCATGTGCGGTGTGCCCTTTCATGCGGCAGATACCTATATCACACGGCTGATCGACAAGGGGTACAAGGTTGCGATCTGCGAACAGGTGGAGGATCCGAAGCAGGCGAAGGGGCTTGTGGAGAGAAAAGTCATCCGTATCGTTACTCCCGGTACCAATATTGCAGAGCAGTCCCTGGAGGAGGGCAGGAATCATTATATGATGTGTCTGTCCGAGAATCGTGGGAGCTATGGAATTGCGGTGACGGACATTTCCACCGGGGCATTTCTCTGTACCAGAGTGGATCGTTGGAACCAGGTATGTGATGAGCTCATTAAATATGAGCCCACTGAGCTGATCCTGCCGGAGAGTCTGTATCCTCCGAAGGAGGCGGATGAGACCGTGCTCCATCCGGACAGTGTGCCGGTGGACGGACTGCGTACCATGGATGAGATCGCGCAGCGTCTGCATATCTCGGAGACCAGGGCTCCGCGTCATTACTTTGAATTTGAAACGGCAAAAAGCAGTCTGCTGGGGCAGTTTGCGGTAAGCTCCGTGGATGGACTGGGCCTTCATGATTATCCGGAGATCGTGGTGGCTGCGGGGGCACTGCTGCAGTATATCGCCGATACGCAGATGACGAAGACGGAGCAGATCAATCATCTGAATCTGTATTTTACGGATCATTATATGGTTCTGGATTCCTCCACAAGACGGAATCTGGAGCTCTGTGAAACCATGCGGGAGAAGCAGAAGAGAGGCTCTCTGCTCTGGGTGCTTGATCATACGAAGACGGCCATGGGAGCCCGGAAGCTTCGGACTTGGGTGGAACAGCCGCTGCTGCAGAAAGCGGCCATCAATGACCGGCTTGATGCGGTGGAAGCCTTCTCAGGACAGATGATCGTACGGGATGAGCTGAGGGAATACCTGAATGCCATCTATGACCTGGAACGTCTCATGACCAGGATCTCTCTTCGGACCGCGAATCCCAGAGATCTTCTGGCATTTAAGCAGTCGATCCAATATCTGCCTTACATAAGGAATCTTCTCACGGAGCTTCCGGCCATTACGCTTTTTACGGAGATCCTGGAACAGTTTGACGATCTGTCGGACCTTCACCGGCTTCTGGAGGAATCCATCGATGAGGATGCGCCCCTTACTATCAAGGAGGGAGGGATCTTCCGTCCCGGCTATCGGGCCGAGATCGATGATTTCAAGGATAAGAAGGCCAATTCCAAGCAGCTTCTGGCAGAGCTGGAGGAGAAGGAACGAAATGCTACGGGCATTCGGAATCTCCGGGTGAAATACAACAAGGTATTCGGTTATTACCTGGAGGTTACCAATTCCTTTAAGAACCAGGTTCCGGACTATTTCATCCGGAAGCAGACCCTTACAAATGCAGAACGTTATACAACTTCTGAGCTGAATGACTTGTCGGATCTTATCCTGAATGCGGAGGACCGGCTTTATGCGCTGGAGTATGAGCTTTATGTAGAGCTTCGGGACCGGCTTGCGGAGAGTGTACAGCGGGTTCAGAGAATGGCGGATGTGGTGGCCAGACTGGATGCGCTTGCGTCACTTTCCGTTGCTGCCGTTCGGTATCATTATGTCAGACCGTCCATCAATGAGAATGATTCCATTTCTATCGAGGGGGGACGTCATCCCGTGGTGGAGCGGGTGTTGGGAGATGATTCCTTTGTACCGAATGATACACGGCTGGATCCGGAGGACAACCGGATCGCCATCATCACCGGACCCAATATGGCCGGAAAATCCACGTATATGCGCCAGGTGGCTTTAATCGCTCTGATGGCACAGATCGGAAGCTATGTCCCTGCGGACCGTGCGGATATCTGTATCAGCGACCGGATCTTCACGCGTGTGGGCGCCAGCGATGATCTGGCTCAGGGACAGTCCACCTTTATGGTGGAAATGAGCGAGGTGGCATCCATCCTTCGGAATGCCACGAAGAAATCCCTTATCATCCTTGATGAGATCGGACGCGGAACCTCCACTTTTGACGGACTGTCCATCGCCTGGTCGGTGGTGGAATACATCGCGGATCCGAATGTTCTGGGTGCGAAGACCCTGTTTGCGACACATTATCATGAGCTGTCCGAGCTGGAGGGAAAGCTTTCCGGCGTTCAGAATTTCTGTATCGCCATCAAGCAGACTTCCGAGGGGATCTCGTTCCTCAGAAAGATCATTCCGGGAGGAGCGGACCGTTCCTACGGTATCGAAGTGGCACAGCTTGCAGGTGTTCCCGGTCCGGTGATCAACCGTGCCAGAACCATATCCGAGCTTCTGGCGGAAGAGGACCTTACGGGAAATATC
>CADBRW010000238.1 GCA_902797155.1 uncultured Lachnospiraceae bacterium | reverse complement strand
ACAGGGTGCTTCTTGTATCCCAGTCTTCTCAATCTGATCTTTACTGCCATTTTGGTTTTCCTCCTTGAATAATATCTATCGACAGGCCTTACGGCCGTGTTGATCCATGTAAATGTGCCGCCGGTCTAGAATCCGAAGGGCATGCCGAAGCGACGTTTCTTCTTGCCCTTTCCCATCATGCCGGAAAGCTGCTTCATCATCTTCTTGGACTGTTCAAACTGCTTGAAGAAGCGGTTTACCTCCGCCATGTCCAGGCCTGCGCCTCTGGCGATCCGCTGCTTGCGGCTCATATTGATGAGATCCGGATTTGCCCGCTCTGCAGGTGTCATGGACTGGATGATGGCCTTCGGATGTACCGTGGCATTGTCATCGATCTCCACATCCTTCATCTTTCCCATACCGGGCATCATGCCCATGATGTCGGAAAGACTTCCGATCTTATCCATCTGCTCCAGCTGATCCAGGAAATCATTGAAGTCAAATGTGGCCTTACGGAGCTTCTGCTCCATCTCAATGGCCTTCTCCTCATCAATGGCTGCCTGTGCCTTCTCGATCAGACTCTCCACATCTCCCATTCCCAGGATACGGGATGCCATACGGTCGGGATAGAAGGGCTCCAGATCCGTAAGCTTCTCACCCATACCTGCATAGAGAATGGGCTTGCCTGTTACGGAACGGATGGAAAGCGCCGCACCGCCACGGGTGTCGCCGTCCAGCTTCGTCAGGACCACGCCGTCGATGCCGAGTTCGTTGTTAAAGGTAGTTGCCACATTTACCGCATCCTGACCGGTCATGGAATCCACAGTCAGAAGTGTATAATCCACGGTAACGGCTTCCTTGATATCCCGAAGCTCCTGCATCAGTTCTTCGTCGATATGCAGACGTCCTGCGGTATCCACGAATACCAGCTGTATATCTTCCTTCTTTGCATGTGCCAGGGCCGCCTTCACGATGTCAACAGGCTTATGATCCGTCCCCATGGAGAAGACCTGAACTCCCACCTTGTCACCGTTGATCTGCAGCTGCTGGATGGCTGCCGGACGATAGATGTCACAGGCTACCAGCATGCATTTCTTGCCTTTATTCTTGAACTGTCCTGCCAGCTTGGCCACTGTCGTGGTCTTACCTGCCCCCTGCAGACCGCACATCATGATCACCGTCTGCTCGTTGGAGGGACGGAGCTTCATTTCCGTGATCTCCGAGCCCATCAGTGTGACCAGCTCTTCCTTAACGATCTTGATCACCATCTGGCCGGGGTTCAGGCCCTTCATGACCTCTTCGCCCACCGCGCGCTCGCTGACCGAATTCACAAACTGCTTAACAACCTTGAAGTTAACGTCGGCCTCAAGCAGGGCACGCTTAACCTCCTTCATGGCCTCCTTGACATCATCTTCCTTCAGGATGCCCTTGCTGCGCAGCTTCTTGAATACGTTTTGTAATTTTTCGCTTAAGCTGTCAAATGCCATACTTACCTCTATAACTGATTCACGATCGTATCCGCATCCGCAAGGATCCGATTCGCATATTCCTGAACCTTCGTATCCTGCGAAGACATCTTCAGCTCCTTCGCAGTTTCCTCGATCTTCTTCATCTGATCCCTGATCGCCAGAAAACGTTCCACCAGGTGAAGCTTCTCCTCGTACTCCTCCAGCTGCCTGTCACAGCGCCGGATCATATCATAGGCGGCCTGACGGGAAATGTTCTGCAGGCGCGCAAGCTCAGCATAGGACAGGTCATTCATTACCACATCCTCATAAGCGGAGCGCTGATGCTCAGTCAGCAGTTCGCCGTAAAAATCATATAGCATGGTTTGCCGAACGATCCGTTCCATAAGCATAGTTCCCCCTGAGCCTCAGACATCATACAACACCCGGAGGTGCATGTCAAGTATTTTTTCTTGACACCAGCCCCCGGGTGTTGTCTCTATGTCATATTTCGAATAAAGCCTCACCCGTCGATCAGTGATGTAACGGGAATCTTGGAAAAGTGGTCGATACTTTTCTGGAACACTTCATTCAGGCGCTTGATATACCCACGACGCACCTGTTCATCGGTGATCATGGGTGAAAATGTGACGCCTGCCAATCCGCGGATCAGCACGTAGAACTTCAGGGTCTCTTCCACTTCCTGAATCCGTTTTTCATCCTCGGTTCCCAGATATTCACGGATAAAGTAGTTCCACATTTTCTTGGCCTGTTTGGTGGAAAGACCCATATTTCTCATGGCACCGTCCGGCTGGTCGGCAATCACCATCATGATCTGATAGGTTGCCAGAAGATCGATGATGGGATGCCCCACCGCAGCCTCACCGAGATCGATCAGCTGGAATTCATCGTCCTTGAGAAGAATATTTCCGGGCTGATAATCTCCGTGGACAAAGGTGTCCCTGAGGGGGATGTTGTCGATCAGGGAACGAAGCCCGTCAACTGTCTCACGCGGATAATATCCGCTGACCTCCACAATGTCCGCCCAGGCATGAAGATTCAGTCTTCCGTCCGGCAGCTCTCCGCCTTCAAAGCGCTTGGTATGCATTTTCTTCAGCAGCTTTGCCATACGTATCGCATACTCCTTCTGGCGTCCGGGCTGTTCATGGATCACCTCTCCCATGGTCTTTGACTGGAGCAGCTCATAGACCAGGCCGTAGCGGTCTCCCACGGTAACGATATCAAAGGAAATGGCCGTCGGGATCCCATGGATCAGAGCTCTCTTTGCAGCCTCCTTCTCCCTGCGGATCTTCTCGATGGAAGTGGTCTGAGGATTAAAGACCTTTACGATCTGCTCCTCATTCAGGCGGTATACGGTTCCGTTCTGACTGGTCGCAAGGCGCTCCAGTCCATCGATACTCACTTCTCTCATTTCCATACTCATATACGTCCTCCTTCTTCAGGGGTCATTTTCGTTTTGCCTTTCTTTTGCCGATGTAATGCGAAGTGTGTGCCCTGGCCCGGTCTGCCGCCTGCCCTTTACGGCTGACAGCCTTCTTCACCCTGACCACCCTCTTCCGTCGCTCCTTCTTCTCCGCGATGGTGGGCTGGTCATCAAAAATGGTATAGTCACGTTCAAAGATCAGATCCGTCATCTGCCGCTTCAGCCGGTCGTGATCCACCTTCTCCAGAAGCTTTCCCGCAATGAACTGCCGGCTCATATTCGTATATTTCGGTCCGTTGTTCAGCTGAAGCAGACTGTGCAGCTCCCTCTTCCACATCAGGGTGATCTGCTCCTCCAGCCGGGCGTTCGGATTATCATCCGCTCCGCGGTCCATTTCCACTCCGTCTTCCGTCACCACAAGGATGCCCCAGTGTTCGGGGACATGCTCCGCCACATGCTTACGGTGGCTGGCACCGACCACGATGTAACAGAAGTCGCAGAAACGGTCATAGTCCTTCACCTGAGTCTTCAGACGCTCATAGGTGTCCTGGTCGGATTTGATCTCGAAGCCAACAAAATAACCATCCAGGACTCCCAAAACATCTGCTCTGGAGCCCCGGATGGTCTTCTCTTCCAATATCCGGATCTTACCGAAGTTCTCATCGATATAATCGAACAACGGCTCTCGCATTTCCTGATCCAGCAAAGCTTACTCCTCAACCAGATAAGGCTTCAGTGCTGTCATGATCTCGTCCATATTCTCATCTGCGTAGATATTCAGGTCGATCGGCTTGGAGATGTCCAGGCTGAAGATACCCATAATGGACTTTGCATCGATAACATAACGACCTGCTACCAGATCAAAATCAGCCGGAAAACCACTGATGTCATTTACAAACGCCTTTACCTTATCAATTGAGCTGAGTGATACTTTTACTGATGTCATATCCAAACCCTCCAAATAGTTCGTGTTATTTCTGCTTGCATATGTTATCATATCACATGCAGAATAAAAAGCAAAGAGGAAATACCAAGTTCATGAGTGAAGTATTATCGGAGAAAAAAGTCCATATCCTGACTTTGGGATGCAAGGTCAATCAGTACGAATCAGACGCCATGTACGAGGCGTTTTATGCCGCAGGCGCGGTTCGCGGAGAGGAAAATGATGCGGATATCTGTATCATCAACACCTGCTCCGTGACAAATATCGCAGACCGGAAATCCAGGCAGATGATCAGCCGTCTCCGAAAGGAAAATCCGGAAGCCGTGATCGTCGCCACCGGCTGCTACGTACAGGCCGTTGCTAACCGGGGAGATGACACCGCCGGAATCGATGCCGACCTGATCGTGGGAAATAACAGGAAGCGGGATATGGTCCGTCTTATTGAGGCATATCTGACCGGACAGCCCATCACGGATTCCATCATAGATATCAATCAGGATCCTGAATTCGAGGATCTGCGTATCCATATGCCCGAATCACATACCCGGAGCTATCTGAAGATCCAGGATGGTTGCAACAGCTTCTGCACCTACTGTATCATTCCCTTTGTGCGCGGAAGGATACGGAACAAATCCATCACCTCCATCATGGAGGAGGTAGAAACTCTGGCAGCTTCCGGCGTGAAGGAGCTGGTGCTGACCGGGATCAATCTCTCCTCCTTCGGAGATATCGGTGATCTGTCACTGGCTGACGTGATCTGCAGGATCCATACGGTCCCCGGCATCCTCCGGATCCGTCTGGGTTCCCTGGAGCCCCGGATCCTGACGGAGGAATTTCTGACCAGGATCTCCGCACTCCCGAAGGTTTGTCCGCATTTCCATCTGTCTCTTCAGAGCGGATGTGATACCGTACTGAAACGCATGAACCGGCACTATACAACCGCCGACATCCACACCATCGTAGATCGGCTCCGCCAGTTCTATGACCGCCCTGCCCTGACCTCCGATATCATCGTAGGCTTCCCGGGAGAGACAGAGGCGGAATTCGAGGAGACCTACCGGACACTTGAGAATCTTCAGCTTTATGAAATGCATGTCTTCCCCTATTCCCGGCGCAAGGGAACCGCCGCCGACCGCATGGATGGCCAGCTGCCCGAAGCCGTGAAGAAGGAACGGGTACGAAAACTGCTGGAGCTGAAGGCCCGCCAGATGAAGGCCTACGAAGAGAGCTTCTCCGGCGAACCGCTGCAGGTACTGGCAGAAGAGATCGTAACCACCGGTCGCGGTCCCTGCTACCGAGGACATACGGAACGTTATATCCTGGTGGATATTCCCTGTTCAACCGTAGGAAACGGAGAACCGGACCCTGCTCTGATCAATACCATCCTGCCAGGAACCCTCTGATTTCCTGACATCTACAGAGCTTGTCAAAAAAAAACAAAAAAAAGCTTGCAATCTGATTTCTGTTCTGATATACTAAGCAAGCGTTCTAAAGATGGTCCGTTGGTCAAGCGGCTAAGACGCCGCCCTCTCACGGCGGAAACAGGGGTTCGATTCCCCTACGGACTACACGAAAAATT
>CADBRW010000237.1 GCA_902797155.1 uncultured Lachnospiraceae bacterium | reverse complement strand
TCTTCGCAGTGATCCCGAGACTGTACAGCTCCTCCATTTCCTCCGGATGCGGAGAACAGATCAGCTTCGTCAGCTCGGTCTCGATCCGCTCCATGCTGACACAGGACAGCTCCTCCACGTGGGCAGTTATGGCCTGACGCGTTTCATTTTCAATGGTAAATCCAAGCTGTGCCGCAAACCGGACCGCACGCAGGATGCGGAGCGCATCCTCATTGAAGCGTTCATCCGGCACTCCCACCGCGCGGATCACTCCTGCCGAAAGATCCTTCTCCCCGTCGTACAGATCCACCAGCCCCTGCTCCGGATGGTAGGCCATGGCATTGATGGTGAAGTCCCGGCGCATGAGATCGTCCGCCAGGTTTTTGGAAAATGTAACGGATTCCGGCCGGCGGTGATCACTGTAATCCCCGTCCAGACGGTAGGTGGTCACCTCATAGCCCACGCCGTGATTCATGACCGTTACCGTGCCGTGCTGAAGCCCCGTGTCGATTGTCCTGCGGAACAGGGCCTTCACCTCCGGGGGCTCGGCATCCGTTGTGATGTCCCAGTCATTCGGCTCACGCCCCAGCAGACTGTCGCGGACACAGCCTCCAACCACGTAGGCCTCGTGACCTGCCTGATTCAGTTTTCTGAGTATCCACAGAACATCCTGTGGGATCGTGATCTTCATTTTCGCACCTCACCTGTCCGCTCCCGGGCGGACAATTTGGGGACGGTTCTGGACTGTCCAGAACCGTCCCCGATTTTTCATATTATGTCAACCTTAGTACGCACGTCCGAAGTATACCATCTTCTTTGCTTCCTTACCGCAGTATACGCAGGTATCTGCGATATGTTCCTGGGCAAAGGGCATGCAGCGTGCAGTCGCACCGGTTTCTTCCTTGATGGCGTCTTCGCAGGCACGGTCGCCGCACCACATGGCCTTGATGAATCCCGGCTTTGTCTCAATCGTATCTTTAAACTCGTCGTAGTTCTTTACCGCATAGGTATGTGCGTCTCTGTGGGCGCGTGCCTTCTCCAGCATATCCTTCTGGATGGTTTCCAGAAGCGCGGGGATCAGGGTCTCCAGCTCATCCAGCTTCACGGTCTGCTTCTCACCGTTGTCACGGCGAACCACAACCGCCTCTCCGTTTGCCAGATCCCTGGGACCAACCTCGATACGCACGGGGATACCGCGCATTTCCTGCTCGGCGAACTTGAATCCGGGGGACTTGTCCGTTCTGTCCACCTTCACGCGGACAGCCTTGGACAGCTTCTCCTGAAGCGCATCCGCTGCCTCAAGAACTCCTTCCTTCTTCTGCTGGATCGGGATGATCATCACCTGAGTGGGCGCTACCTTCGGAGGCAGAACCAGACCGTTGTTGTCACCGTGTACCATGATCACCGCACCGATGAGACGGGTAGTCACACCCCAGCTGGTCTGATGAACATATTTCAGAGTATTGTCCTTATCCGTGTACTGTACACCGAAGGCCTGAGCGAAGCCGTCACCGAAGTTGTGGCTGGTTCCGGACTGCAGCGCCTTACCGTCATGCATCAGAGCCTCGATGGTATAGGTCGCAATGGCACCGGCAAACTTCTCCTTCTCCGTCTTCTGTCCGCGGATCATGGGGATCGCAAGAACCTCCTCACAGAAATCCGCATAAACATTCAGCATCTGCTCAGTTCTCTCCTGGGCCTCCTCTGCCGTTGCATGTGCCGTATGGCCTTCCTGCCACAGGAATTCTCTGGAGCGAAGGAAGGGTCTTGTCTCCTTCTCCCAGCGGACTACGGAGCACCACTGATTGTATACCTTCGGCAGATCACGGTAGGAAGTGATGTCCTTCTGATAGAAATCACAGAAAAGGGTCTCGGAGGTAGGACGTACGCACATCCGCTCCTGCAGCTTGCTTGTACCGCCATGGGTCACCCATGCAACCTCAGGCGCAAAGCCCTCCACATGATCCTTCTCCTTCTCCAGAAGGCTCTCCGGGATCATCAGCGGAAGATATACATTTTCAACTCCCGTCTCCTTGAACCGTGCATCCAGCTGGCTCTGGATCAGTTCCCAGATCGCATAGCCGGCCGGCTTCAGAACCATGAATCCCTTAACACTGGTGTAGCCCGTAAGGTCTGCCTTCAGCACCACATCCGTGTACCACTGCGCGAAATCATCCTCCATGGAGGTGATCGCTTCTACCATTTTCTTGTCGTTCGCCATGATTTAATCCTCTCTTATCATATCCACAGAGCCGCCCCCGGGACGCATCTGCGGATCATAGTCTCTTACCAGTCAGGGTCTTCTGCATCCAGCAGCTCGAAGGCTCTTCCCTCCGGTTCCCGGTGCAGGAAGATCTCTTCACCCGTATAGGGATGTGAAAATGTCATCCGCGTGCTGTATAAACCGATCTCCGGCGCAGCCTTTCTGCCGCCCCTGCCTTTCTTTCCGCTTCCCGCTTTACCGGCCTTCCCGCCGGTACCGTACTTTACATCTCCCCAGATGGGGAAACCGTGTGCGGCAAACTGACAGCGGATCTGATGATGACGACCGGTCTCCAGCCGGATCAGGAGATACGTGAAAATGCCCTCGTCACACTCGATCACATCCAGCACTTCGTAGGAAAGCACCGCCTTCTTCGCACCCTTCGTTCCTTCCGGAACGACCTTCGAAATATTGTCCTTCCTGTCAGCCACAAGCCAGTCCGTAAAGCTTCCCTCATCCTCGGGAACCTCCCCGCAGACCACTGCCTGATAGCATTTCTCGATCTCACGGTCCTGTACCAGATCCGAAAGCTTTGCGGCAGCCTCCTCGGTCTTCGCAAGAAGAAGGATACCTGCCACAGGCCGGTCCAGACGGTTGATCACCGCCACGTATGGTTCCTCGTCCACATCTCCGTGATCGAAGAGGTAATTCTTCACGATGCTTACCATATCCTCACGGTTGGAATGATCGGACTGAGAGGGCACGCCGTAGGGCTTCACCACCGCGATCATATATTTGTCTTCGTAAACGATATCCAGCTTCATATCCTATGCCATCTCATCCAGGATCTTCTTTGCACTGACAAGACGAACACAGAGGGTGAAAAGCTCTGCCGCCGTCTTCAGGTCCTCCAGTGTCGGATAGGTGGGGGCCACACGGATGTTGGAATCCTGGGGATCCTTTCCGTAAGGCCAGGTTGCACCTGCGCCCGTCATGGTCACGCCTGCCTTCTTCGCCTTGGAGACGATCTCCTTTGCACAGCCCGGAAGAGCATCAAAGCTGATGAAGTAGCCTCCCTTCGGCTTGGTCCACTCACCGATACCGAGGCCGCCCAGCTCCCGGTCGAAGATCTCTTCAACCGCCTCAAACTTCGGACGGATGATATCCGCATGCTTCCGCATATGCTCCGTCATTCCGTGAATATCCTTGAAGAAACGGACATGTCTCAGCTGGTTCACCTTATCATGACCGATGGTCTGATTCTTCATCTGGTTCATGATATCCTCCAGGTTGTTGGGGGATGTAGCCAGCGCTGCGATGCCGCTGCCCGGAAAGGTGATCTTCGAGGTTGATGCAAATTTATATGCAAGATCCGGATTGCCGGCACGCTTGCATTCTGCCAGGATCTCGATCAGATAATCCTGGTCGTCATCATACAGATGGTGGATGCCGTAGGCGTTATCCCAGAAGATACGGAAATCCTTTGCCTTCGGCTTAAGGCGGGCAAAACGGCGGACCGTCTCGTCCGAATAGGAATAGCCCTGGGGATTGGAGTACTTCGGTACACACCAGATACCCTTGATGGCATCATCCTCAGCCACCAGCTTCTCAACCAGATCCATATCAGGTCCTGTGGGAGACATGGGAACCGGTATCATTTCAATGCCGAAATACTGGGTGATGGCAAAATGCCGGTCATATCCGGGAACCGGACACAGGAACTTCACCTTATCCAGCTTGCACCACGGGGTATTGCCCAGAATACCATGTGTCATGGCTCTGGAAACCGTGTCATACATCACATTCAGTGACGAGTTGCCGAAAATGATGATGTTGTCGGGGTTGTTCTCCATCATATCCCCGATCAGCACCTTTGCCTCGTGAATACCGGTCAGCACACCGTAGTTCCGGCAGTCCGTACCGTCCTCACAGGAAAGATCCACGCCGGAATTCAGCGCATCCATCATTCCCATGGAGATATCCAGCTGTTCACGGCACGGCTTGCCACGGCTCATGTCCAGCGCCAGATCCATGCCCTGATACTTGCGATACTTCGTGCGGAGTTCCGCAAGCTCGATCTCCAACTCATCCTTCGTCATTTCAGCATATGGCTTCATCTCTATAGCTCCTTTCTGCGCAGCCCCGCCCTGAAAATGCAGGCCGCGGACAGCATCCTGTTCACTAAATGCCGTAATTAGTCAATTATTTTAGCACATCTTTTCACATTTTCACAGAGGGAATCTGAAGTTTTTCTTCAGTTTTTCCACTACCCCTGCATGATCCGTCCGTACAGATCCGCCGGAACGTAAGCTTCCACATACACACCCTCCGCACGATAATCCTCCACCTGCAGTTCACCCTTCTTCCTGATCTCCGCGATCAGGGACATCCTGTCAAAGGGAATGATCATTTCCAGCCGTTTCTTCCCGTCCCGGAGCAGCTCCGCAAGGGCATCCTGCAACAGGTCCAGCCCCTGTCCCTTTTTGGCAGAGATCTTCACGGTCTTTTCAGCCCTGTCATCCAGAAAATGTGTCTCGCCCTCAATAAGATCCATCTTGTTGAACACCGTAAGTACAGGCTTTTCGCGTATCTCCAGCAGATCCAGTGTCTCGTACACCGTCTTCTGATAGGTCTCCCATTCCGGATCGGACGCATCCACCACATGGATCAGATAATCCGCAAAGGCAGCCTCCTCCAGGGTACTTCGAAAGGCTTTGATAAGCTCCGTGGGAAGCTTACGGATAAATCCGACAGTATCCGTAAGAAGGATCTGCTGCTTTCCCGGCAGCTCCAGTGCGCGTGTCGTGGTATCCAGCGTGGCAAAGAGCTTATCCTCCGCCAGGATCCCCGCATCCGTCAGAGCATTGAGAAGCGTGGACTTTCCGGCATTTGTGTAACCTACAATGGCAGCGACGGGCACCCCCTTCTTCTGCCGTTCCTTCCGGTTCAGCTCACGGTGGGTCACCACATCCTCCAACTCTCTCCTCAGCTGTCCGATCCGGCTCCGTACCGCGCGCCGGTCCTGTTCCAGCTTCTTCTCACCCGGGCCACGGGTGCCGATACCTCCGCCCAGCCGGGACAGTGCTGTGCCCTGTCCGGACAGCCTGGACAGATTGTAGCGGAGCTGTGCCAGCTCCACCTGAAGCTTTCCTTCACTGGTCCTTGCGTGTGCCGCAAAGATATCCAGGATCACGCCGGTCCTGTCCAGCACCTTTACATCCAGCGCACGTTCCAGATTCTTCTGCTGGGCCGGTGACAGCTCATCATCCGTGATCACCGTATCCGCATTTGTCTCATAGACCAGCTCCCGCAGCTCCTCGATCTTTCCGCTTCCGAGATAGGTGCCCGGATCGATCCTGTCCTTCGGCTGTACCAGAGTCCCGACCACCACTCCGCCGGCGGTCTCCGCCAGCTCCTTCAGCTCATGAAGCAGCGGTTCAACATCCGGCCGGTTCGGCAGCTGGACAGCCACCAGCAGAACCCGTTCCTGCATTTCCTTCTTCTCTTCTTCCTGTATCATATGGCTCTCCTAAACAAGGGGTCAGGCCCCATTACAAAACTGTTTAACCTCGTAACAGTTTTGTAATGGGGTCTGACCCCCCTCTGTTTACTTCGTCTCCAGGATATACTTATCCACACACTTCTTCAGCTGATCGAATTTGCACGGGCCTGCATCCAGCACTGCCTTATGGAAATCAACCACATTGAACTTGCTGCCCAGCTCGGTTTCCGCATAATCCCGCAGGTCCTGTATCTCAAAGTAGCTCTCGGCATAGCTGAGATACACACCCGGATCACCGACGAAGATATAGTACAGCTGGTCTGCGGCCGACTCATTCAGCCCCTTCGATCTAAGGTAGCTCTTTAAGTCATCCAGGGTCCATCCCTCGTAATTGATGCCGATATCGATGATGCCATGGTACAGATAGCCCAGGGACTGCTCTAATTTGGTCAGTTCAGCCAGAGTAGACGCATACTGAGATCCGTTGAAGTCACATTTCTTTAGGGATTCATAGCTGCTGTAAACCGCCCAGCCTTCCATATACCCAAGATTCAGTCCCAGGAGACGTATCTTGTTCGGGTTGGTCTTCCGATAATAACAGGTCTGGTACATATGACCGGGACAGCCCTCGTGTGCAAGGGTGACCCACATATCGTCCTTATGCTTTCCGTTGACACGGATCAGATTTCCGTCCGGATCATCAATGGGCGGCAGACTGTAATATGCCAGTGTACTCTCCCTGATATCCTCCAGGCTCTTGTCAAGATTCAGCGCCTGATATTTGATCTCTCCGATATCCGGGAACTCATCCATGGCATTCTGCATAAGATAATCCACTATCTCAGTTGCCGACTTGTCATTCAGGTAATCAAAGAGTGTTTTTTCGTTTTGGACATAATACTGATAGCCCTGGGGATCCGTCATATAAAGGGACTG
This sequence comes from uncultured Lachnospiraceae bacterium, assembly GCA_902797155.1. GTDB lineage: Bacteria > Bacillota > Clostridia > Lachnospirales > Lachnospiraceae > Eubacterium_Q. The sequence goes on along the minus strand of CADBRW010000237.1, from coordinate 2,183 downwards.
CATCTCCTTCGTGAGCTCCTGCTCCTTCTTCTCCAGATACGCCTTCATCTCCTTCGGCGTCATGGAGCTTCCGCTGTACTCACGTAACACATACTCGTAAATCTCACTTCCGTGATCCTCGTAGTTGCAGAGACCGCCCTTGATCTTATTCTTTCCCTTCCATCCCGTGAAGGATTCCTTGATCTTCTGATAGGCGGGAATGATGGAGTTCTTTACCGCTTCCCTATTCTGCGTCTTGTAACCCTCCCTGGCGGTATCCGTCAGGAAATCGAGTTCATCCATGCTGTCATTAAATGTGGTGACCAGAAAATGCTCTCCCTGATAAGTGAGAAAATCATCGCACTGTTTGATGATCTCATCGATGACGCAGTCTTCCAGTCCGTAGCCCGCATCCACATGCTCCTGCTCCGTCTTCAGGCACTCATCGACATAGGCCGGAAATGTGTCCATCAGGTCCAGATAGATATGCACATCCCCCTCCTCACGGAAGATAAAGTCCGTAAAGATGGTGGGGGCTTCTGACTGGATCCCGCGCAGGGGCGAGAAAGCAGATCCCAGGTTGATATTCTCATATGCAACCATGGAAGACTTCAGACTTTCCAACAGATAGTCATAGTCGAATCTCTGCTGCTCTGTCAGTGTATTGACATCAATGGCCTCCAGACGGTCGATCCACTCCTGCTGATGCTTCTTATCCTCTTCAAGAGTTTCTGCCGTAGTGCCTGCTGAACCCCAGTCATTCACTACAGGCGGCTGAACGCCGAAATTGCTGCCGTCCTTCACATAATCACGATAGGTGATGATGCTCTCCGAAACATACTCGGCGAAGTACTCATCAAAGATCTTGTTCAGTTCCTCATTTTCCGTGTCCGCGTACTGATTCGGATCCGTAACCGGAGGATCGATGACCGGCGGATCCACGATCTGGTCTCCTGTATGAGCCTCTGTGCTTCCGGTTGTCGGTTCCGTGGAAGGCTCTACGGGATCATTAAAGAAATCAAAGATGCTCCCGAGTCGTTTCCCCGAGAGCTCCTTCTTCTCATTTCCACATGCAGCAAGAGACAGCAGAAATGCGAAACACAGCAGTAATGCAATTCCTTTTTTCAGCTTTCTTCTCTTCATGAAATACGAGTCCCTTATCTTCCTTCTTTTTCCGCCATGCGGATACGAAGTACCGAACGCTTCAGTGCCAGTTCGGCCTTGCTGCCGTCGGCGCCGTTATCCTCCAGCTTTCTTTCAGCCCGGATTCTGGCCTCCTCGGCACGGTTCTTATCGATCTCCTCCGGCCACTCAACGGCTTCGGCCAGAATGGTGATACGGTCAGGCAGGATCTCCGCAAACCCGGAGTGCAGTGCCGCCTCGCGGACATTCTTCCCATTGTGGATCCTAAGAACGCCGGGGTCCAACACCACAGTGGTGGGGATATGTCCCGGATAAACGCCCACGTCTCCGTCCGTAGTGGTGAATTCAACAAATGTGGATTCACCCCGGAAGAATTCCCGCTCGGGTGTTATGATCGTAAGTTGAAAAACATCTACCATACCTTTGCCTCTGCCTGCTACTTGCTCTTACTCTGCTTATAACGTGCCACAACCTCGCTGATGGGGCCTGCGTTCAGGAAGTAGCTCTCGGGAATCTCATCGTGCTGACCCTCCAGGATCTCACGGAAGCCCTGGATCGTTTCCTCCACCGGAACATACTTTCCGTCCGTTCCCGTAAACTGCTGAGCCACGAAGAAGGGCTGCGACAGGAATCTCTGGATCTTACGTGCACGGGATACTGTCAGCTTGTCTGCCTCGGAAAGCTCGTCCATACCCAGGATTACGATGATATCCTGCAGCTCCTTGTACTTCTGCAGGGTCTCCTGCACGCCACGGGCCACCTTATAATGCGCCTCTCCCACGATCCGCGGATCCAGGATCCGGGAAGTGGACTCCAGCGGATCCACCGCCGGATAGATACCCAGCTCCACGATGGCACGGGAAAGTACCGTCTTTGCATCCAGATGGGCAAATGTGGTAGCCGGCGCCGGGTCCGTCAGGTCATCGGCAGGTACATAAACCGCCTGAACCGACGTGATGGAACCGTTCTTTGTGGAGGTGATACGCTCCTGCAGTGTACCCATTTCCGTCTGAAGCGTGGGCTGATAGCCTACTGCAGAGGGTACACGTCCCAGCAGTGCG
>CADBRW010000236.1 GCA_902797155.1 uncultured Lachnospiraceae bacterium | reverse complement strand
GTCATCGGTGAAATCGGCTTCACCAACAGCCGTACCCTCACCAGCTCCTCCGGCTTCTGGGGGATCGAATATGTGGTGACCGGTGAAAACGGCAATGAACTGCTCCGCGAAAACTGCAGCCGTCTCATTTTCTTTATCCTCATACTCTTCGGTGTTCTGGTCGTCATGGAAACCATTTCCATTGCGATCCACTGGCACGGTGAATCCAAAAAGATCCGCACCACATTGCAGCCCATCAATGATATCGCACTTAAGGCAGATGCCATGAGCCGGATGACATTTTCGGATGCCATCTATCAGACAGACGGCAGCGCCGACGCTTCCTTCCATCGTCTGGAGGAAGCCATCGAGAACCTGAACCCCGATCAGGAAGCCATGCCTTCTCTGGGAGACCAGGAGCTTCAGGGTATCGAGGCTGCCATGAACAACCTGCTCCGCCGGATGCACGAAAGCTACCAGCAGCAGGCACGTTTCGTCAACGACGCATCCCATGAGCTTCGTACCCCCATCGCCGTGATTCAGGGCTACGCGGGAATGCTGGAGCGCTGGGGCCGCGAGGACGAGGACGTATTAAATGAGTCCATCACCGCCATTTCCCATGAGGCGGATCATATGAACCAACTGGTTGAACAGCTGCTCTTCCTGGCCCGGGGCGATTCCGGCAGGACCCAGCTGAAACAGGAGCCCATCCAGCTCAATGCTCTCATGAACGAGATCTATGAGGAATCCCTCATGATCGATGAGAAGCACCCCTACCGGATGAAGAAGCAGGAACGGGAGTTCACCGTTGTGGGCGACCCCATGCTGCTGAAGCAGTCCGTCCGTATCCTTCTGGACAATGCTGCCAAGTACACCAAGGAAGGCGACGATATCACCCTTTCCGTAGGTCTCACCGACAGGAACGAGCCCTACCTGCAGGTGCAGGACAACGGTATCGGTATGAGCCAGGCAGATGTGGAGCACATGTTCGAACGCTTCTACCGCTCCGACGAAGCCCGCGAGATCAAAGGTACCGGCCTCGGTCTGGCCATTGCCAAATGGATCGTCGACCGGCACAGAGGACATTTCGAGATCCTCTCCCGTACCGAGTTGGGAACCCGGATCCGTCTGGTGCTTCCTATGGACTCCATCATCGAGATCAGCGACCGACCGCGTGAGAAAGGCACCTCGCTGTGGGAAGACTCGCAGGAAGAAGCAGCTCCCGATACAGAAGCTACGGAAGATACCAAAGATACAGAAGCTGCTGACGATACAGTAGCTACAGAAGAAAAAGTTACCTCCCCCGGAGATACCGGGCAGGCGGCAGCAGGCAATCAGGCCTCATTATGATGGGGCGGACAAAACGGGGACGGTTCCGGACTATCCGGAACCGTCCCCGTTTTTACCGCCGTCGTCGTTTCCAACGAAGTATCCTGAGTCAGTTTCTGTTCATCGGAACTAAAGGCCTCATTAAAGAATTCATTATTCGCCAGTTTCTCCGCTTTCCTCTTCAGCGCCCTCAATCCTATGACATTCATGGATGGACCAGAAGGTGACACCATCCACGGTCTTCAGCTCCAGCTTAGCTTCAAATCTGGCTTGGAATTCCCATGTGGAATGAACACCATCCTCTCCGAGCCCGCCATAAATATCATAAGTCACATAATACATTTTCCCTTCACGACGGACCTTATAGTTGCGGGCCTCATCCCAATAGTTATCTGCTATGCTTATACGACGGGTATCACAGAATTCACACAGATAATAATATCCATCATATTCATAATAGATTGCCTCATCCCAGTTTCCTTCACCCCAATCCGGCTCATAATGCTTTTCCTCGGAGAACACCTGATTTACCATACGGATTTGGTCATCCGACAGGTTATAGATGTTTCTTTCCATCCATTCAACGCCTTCTTTTTTCACGCCATTGCCGGTAATATAACCATATGTACTCGTAGCCCTTTCCGCCATTTGATTCTCCAATGGATTTGCCGAGATGATGGCAGCATCGGGGAATGGGAAATCAACATCCTTCTGATCTTTATAGTCATACCATCTTCCTCCGGTGCTATTTCCCATATGGAAGATTTTTCCTTTGCACCCATAATGTATAAACCTGTCTGTAATGTCATTTAAATCATACCCATATTTGAATGACCCAAACAACCAGTCAAACATCGCCCTCTCGGGAAGATCATCATAATTAATCTCCTCCGCCTCCGCCGAGAGCACGATCTCAATCTTCTCTGCCGCCTTTCCGGCTTCGACTACCACATCCTTCACTTCAAAGGGCTCAAATCCATCCTTCGTGGCAGTGATCGTCCAGGTTCCTTCTTCCAGCGTAAGGGTGACGGAGCCATTCGCATCCAGCTTTCCTGTCACATCATCCTTACCCTCGCAGGAGGCCTTCACTGCAACCGCAGTAGGATCATCGATCTCCGCCAGCTGTTCTTTACTCAGAGCAAGTTCAACGGTTCCGCCCTTCGGCTGATTCTCATCGATTTCCTTCTGCAATTTATCTCTGAGGCCCGAGAAATCTCCGGAATCCCGCTTCGCCCGTGCAGCTTCCACCGCCATATAAAGGTTCAGGTAACCGCGCTCGATGGTTGTACCATTCACCTCTGCCTTCACGGTATAGTAGCAGTTGTCCAGAACGATCTGCTTCACATCGAGCATGGAAATGTTCGGCAGTATTCC
>CADBRW010000235.1 GCA_902797155.1 uncultured Lachnospiraceae bacterium | reverse complement strand
CTTCTTCAATCTCCCCCTCTTCATACGCACCTCCTTGCAATACTTTTGTAACATTTCCGCAATATTTTTGTAAAGGTGACAGGCACCTATTATGTCAACCACGCCAACGTAACCTACGGCAGCGGCATAAATGTCAGCTGTACGCTGTCGTATCTGTCGAAGATGGCATCATACTCTTCCTTCGTGATCTCATTTCCTGCAACGTCATGATAGGTGTAAACCGGATTTGCCGGCCAGTCGGTGATGTCCGCATAGGCGTAGGCTTCCTCCTCCCACTTGGTTCCGTCATCAGACATCTTAAAGATCTTTACATTCGTGAAGGAGTGCTCCGTATACCGCTCATAGATATACCAAAGCATATGACCGCCTTCGCACAAGTGGATCTCGGCTCCATAGCCCAGAATTTGGGAAGAATCCGAATCCAGGCTAAGATGCGTGGGTTTTCCGTTTACCAGTGTAAAAATGTCATCGTACGTGAACCAGTCACCCGGCTGAAGGATCAGCTCTCTTATTCCGTCACCGTTAATGTCATACAGCACATAGGACGGCTTGGGATCCTGTATATCATACTGATGGGACTCCATGAAGGCTGTAAACCCATACTTGGAATCAAAGCCCTCCATATTCCCATGAGCCGCGAGATACTCAAAACCGCGCTTATACTCCGCAACCACATCCGAGTAAGCCTCCAGCGCCTCGGCTTTGTCATCGAGCTTATAATAGTCTTCCTTCTTGATCTCAACCGCCTTGTCGCTTCCGGCAGGAAATTCCAGGAGGCCCCATTTCCCGTCCTTCTTCGCCCAGGCCTTCTGCCCGTGAACAGGTCTCACATCTTCAAATGTACCGATGGGATAGATTTCCTTTCCCTCCACATCGATGTACCCACATTTTCCATTCTGCTTAACGGCGATGTAGCCTTCCGTCGGGAGATATGGCATAAAATGGTCGTCTTCGAATGTGATCCCATTCGGGAGGGTCCAATTATTACCATCCTGATCATGGCCCGTGAATTCCTCATAAAGGAAATCCGTGAGCTGCTCGCCGTTGATCCTGAAGAAGCCCCATTTCCCGCCGCTCTTTAAGGCCACGTAGGGCGATCCGTCATCGGTGTTGCAGTACCCGTCCTCATACTTCAGCTCTGTGATCAGACCCTTGGTATTTGCAAGGCCGAACTTGCTCTCCGTTTCCTGAATATTGATATTCTGTCCCGTTCCCTCAGCAGATTTGATCTGGTTCACAACCTGAACCTTATCCTCCGTGTACGGCCCGTAGCCACCGAATTCCTGATAGATGCTCATGGTATTCACATCATAGTAATAGGCAAAATACCCGGGGCCACCCCATCCGAGACCGGTGGAAATGATACTCAGCTCGCCGGATTCCGTGATGTCTCCCATAAGTCCATCATCCGAATTCCTGTTATTGTACAGCCCGAAACGGTCCGGTGTCCGCCCCTCAAAGAAGGGCTCCAGCGCATAGGTGCCGTCGTAACGGATATAGCCGTATTTCTCTTTATTCTTAACTATGGCCACCATATTCACTCTGGCGTCGCTGGTAATATCATCCACCAAAATGTCATCCACGGAGAGGAAGGGTTCCACTGCCCACGCGATCTGATCCGACGCCTTTTTATCCTCTTCGGACGCAGCCTCTTTTCCGTCCTTCTCTTCAGTGCTCTTCGCCGTTTCCGATCCGGCTTCCTCCGAAGCACCCTTCGCTTCCTTCTCCACATTTCCGAACAGGCTTCCTACATTTCCGCCATTCGCTGTATTTCCTTCATCCTTATTTCCACAGCCGGACAAAAATGAAAGAGCCATGGTCATGGAAAGAATCGCTGCTATTGTTTTTTTCTTCATACTCTCTTCTCCTTAATGTGGCAGGGCGATAATCCCCCCTGCCACACCGCTGCATCTGGACACCTTTCATTGTGCGCAATAATTTTGTAACATTTTTTCTTTTTTTTTGTAAAGGTGACAGGCACCGATTATGTCAACCTGCACCTAATTCAGTTTCTGGCGTGGGTAGATCACCTGGCGGGAAGCATCCAGCACGGAGTATTCCACGATGCCGTCCTCGTTCAGTGTGAT
>CADBRW010000234.1 GCA_902797155.1 uncultured Lachnospiraceae bacterium | reverse complement strand
GTAAACTTTCCGTTCTCACAGAGGATCTTTATATATCCGTATTCGATGTTCTTCAGCTGAAGCTCATAATCACCGCCCTGGGCACTGTATTCCTTCACGTTCAGTCTGCGGATCCCGTCATTACAGCAGAGATAGAGATAATCTCCGTCCACCGTGTTCCAGGAATTGGCAGTCAGCTTTGATCCGAAGCCCCAGTCTTCATTCAGAAGCTCTATATTGATGCATGAATTCGCCAGCAGCTGCTGTTCCTTTACCTTGAACAGACCGGCGCTGGATGTAACCCAGCAGTATCCGTCATCGGTGATCATGACGTCATAATTGTTGGAGTACTGAAAGCTGTCCAGCTTTGTTACCGTATTACCGTTGTCATAGTAGAGAGCATTACTTGTAACATAGATGTATCCGCCGGAGCATTTTACGATCCTCATAACCACAAGGGTCTGAAGCCCCTGATCATCGCCGATGTGGTCAACTACTTCATCGTCTTTGATCACATAGATACCGTCTCCGTCGGATGCGGCCATAATTGATCCGTCCTCCCTTTCCATCATGGAAAGGATCATGGAATTATGAAGGCCGTCCTCAACTCCCAGTGTTTTCACCACTTCTCCGTCCTTGATATAGGTGAGTCCGTTCTTTGAGGAGGCAAGGATCCTGCCGTCTGACAGTTCAATGGTGGTACGGCACTGCATTCCCAGGAATCCGTTGCTCTTCTCATTGAAGAAGGTCATTTTACCGCTGGGATCAACGCAGATGAGTCCGTGTTCACTGTAGGTACTGAACCATAGATTTCCTTTGGTATCCTTCATGATGTTGCGAATCCGCATGTTTTCCAGTTCTCCCATGTAGGGAGTTCCGCCCTGCCGCATGGTTTTAAGGTCGATCACCCGGAGACCCACATCCGTACCGATAAAGAGCCGATCACCGTTGATCAGTGTGGTATTTGCAGATGAAGGATTGATGTTGGCTTTATTGAAAAGATCCTGGAAGGGTGTTCGTGAGTATTTCATAACCCCCTTTTTCGAGGAAGCAAACCAGATATTTCCCTGATAATCCACACATACGTCATCTATGGCTCCGGCGAAATCCTCCGTTGTCATGTCGAAGAACCTGCCGGTATTATTCTCCACGAATCCCATACCGTTCTGGCAGCATACAAAGATCCCGCCCTGCTCCTCGTCATAACGTATCCTGTTCAGATAGTTCAGATTCTGGATCCGGAGATAATTTTGGTAGATCATCTTGTCGCCGTTTACCAGGAAACGGTCGATCATATCCTCACTGGTACCAACCAGTACCTCATATCCGTGATTGGTAACGGTCCGATAGAATACACCATCTTCCCTGTCGAAGCTTTTGACCTCCAGGATCTCATCATTTTTCAGGCGGTAGCACACACCGGAATTGGCAACGCCCACCAGGGTATTGTCCGGAAGGCAGACCATGGATTCGGTATAATAGAAATCTCTCCAGTCATCAAAGTTTCTAATGGTGCCGTCGACGCAGATCTTGGAAAGGGCAAGGGAGGTTCCGATATAGATATTCCCATCCTGATCCTCACAGATCGAACGGATGGAATCGGAAGCCAGACCGTCCTTTGTGGTATATTTGAAAAACTCATAGGTTTCGGTGTCGAAGACAGTGACTCCGCTGTCATTGGTTGCGATCCAAAGACGGTCAAGGGAATCCACATAAAGACACAGTACATTACTGATGGATATATCGATATCGCTCTTTTCGATCTTGATCCCATCGTATACGTACAGACCGGAGTAGGTTCCAATCCAGATATATCCGTCCTTCGTCTGCGCAACCGCATTTGCTTCCGTGGAGGAAAGCCCATCCTTGGAACCGAAGATCGTTATCTCATAATCGGATTCAAAATCGGCTGCTTCCACATTTTTACAGGGAAGGAAAGACAGACCGAGACTGAGGATCAGAAGGGCGCTGATGCCCGTCTTCCCGATCCTTCTGTTTTTTCTGTTTTTCAGCTTTGCTGCGATCACCTGCTCCAGACCTGCGAGCAGTGTCCCGAGGAGCATGGAAAGTACCTTGTCCGGCAGGTCCAGAAAGGCTTCCGCAGCGAAATTGTTGATCCTTTCGTTGGAAACGGTGTGCTTCAGCATGTCTTCCAGGGCGTCACCCCATTCATTTCCGGTTGCACCGTTATAATACAGGAAATTAAGAGGCACACTTATGGCAGCGGCTACCAGCCCTACCAGCAGTGCCAGTGAAATGATATGAAAATATGTATTTTCCGTTTTCTTTCTGGGATACAGGAACCCCACAAGGATACCAACTACGACTCCGACGAAGCTGTAAATGATGGGACCGCCGTTGAAGATGTGAAGCAGGAAGATGGAAACCGTACCTGAAAAAGCTCCCGCCAGAGGCCCGAACTGAATTGCCACCGACATGGTACCCACCAGATCCAGCCACAGAGGAAGCCCGAGGCCCTTGGCCAGATAGCTGCCGCCGATGTCAATCGTGATACCTGCGTAAATCACCAAAAGACTGTACAGATTCAGTCTGAACAGCACGATATCTTTTATGCGTTTTAGGTTTGATCGTTTTTCCATATATAACTCTCTAGAAATCGCGGTCTCCTGCTTCGATCAGGGGAAGGAAACTCCCATCCCCGGGTCCGTCCATGTAGGTTTCGGTACGGTGAATATCATAATGGAACCTGTCATACTCACAGCCTATTCGTCTGCAGAGCTCCGTCAGGATCTGTTCCGGACGCAGGTTCACCTTGCTGCCGGCTGCAAGAAGCATACGGATGCGCCCGTTTGTCATCTCCAAGGTATGGATCATGGGACGGATATCCGTGGGTTCCTCTTTCTTTTTGGTTTTCTTTATAACTACGATGGTGTCTTCTGCCATAAGCCGGGTTACTTCGTCCGGGAAGTTCTGTCCCCAATAGGCGGCCAGCTCCTCTAACCCCCGCTCCGTAAGTGCCACAACATAGGAGGAGGCGGTAACAGCGGCCATTGAATTCATTGCTTTGTCAGGTAGTACTGCGGCATCCCACACCTTCATCAGAGGGGTGCCGGCATCGTTCAGTCTCTGTACAAAGTCATCGTGTGAAGGAAGGGACCGAAACTCTGCGTCGAAGTATTCCGCTTCAGAGGTCAGCATCAGCGGCATGGGAGCCGCAAATGATATGATCTGATGCGGACTGAGACCGGTGCTGTACGCGATATCCAGTCCGGCTCTTCGGATGTTCTTCTGAAAGTACCGCATGACATCCAGATGGCTTATGAACTTTAAAGGGCCTGTCTTGGAATATTTTACACGGACCTTCATACTGTATCCTTTCGGTTTGCTTTATAGTCTGTTTAACTCATGGCCGGACAGGGACCTTCCGTAAAGGAAGCCGCACCGCAGCCGGAGCATCTCTCTCTGCAGTTGGATGTGACTGTCTCCTGCTTCGCTCTCTCCCATTCCCGCTTCAGAAATGTCTTGCTGATACCGCAGTCGATGTGATCCCAGGGAAGGATCTCATCCAGGGAACGCTCTCTGGTCAGATAGAATTCCTGATCGATCCCAAGTGCTTCCAATGCTTCGGTATAGCGGTCCATACGGAAGAACTCGGTCCAGGCGTCGAAGATTCCGCCTCGCCGGTATACCTCCAGGATCAGCGCGGACAGACGCCGGTCGCCCCGGGCGTAGATCCCCTCGATCAGGGAGATGTCCTCATCATGATATGCGAACTTCATTCTTTTGATATTTCGCATCCGACGGAAATGATCCTTTGCATATCCCGCATGCTCAAGATAGGTTGCACGCGGCATCATGGGAGCCCACTGGAAGGGTGTAAATGGCTTTGGCACGAAATACGATGCGGATGCGGTAATGGACAGACTGCCCACCCTTTCTTCCTTGGGAACCGTATCAAAATACACCTCGGAGATCTTCTCGCAGAGCTCCGGAATTCCCTCCACATCTTCCTTTGTTTCCGTGGGAAGTCCCATCATGAAATAGAGCTTCACCTTGTTCCAGCCTCCGGTGAAGGCCTGGGTCACGCCGTCCAGGATCACCTCTTCCGTAAGGCCTTTATTGATCACGTCCCGAAGCCGCTGAGAGCCGGCTTCCGGGGCAAAGGTAAGGGATACCTTATGGATATCCTGCACCTTCTTCATAACATCCAATGAAAATGCGTCCACACGAAGAGACGGAAGGGATACCTGAATATGGTCCTTCTCGATCCGGTCTACCAGAAAATCCATAAGCTCCGGCAGCCCTTCGTAGTCACTGGTGGAAAGGGAGCTGATGGAGATCTCATCATATCCCGTATTCTTCAGCATGGTACCAACATAGCTCTTCACCAGGTCCACAGGCTTCTGTCTGGTGGGACGATAGATCATGCCTGCCTGACAGAAACGGCAGCCACGGATACAGCCACGCATCACCTCCAGCACCACACGGTCCTGGGTGGCCCGAAGATACGGAACCACGGGAGCCATGGGATACGGCGCCTTCTCAAAATCCGTCACCACTACCTTGCGGACGGAAGTGGGAACCCTTGGGTCCTCCGGGGTTACGGAAGCAATGGTGCCATCCTCGTTGTAGGTTACCTCATAGAGAGAAGGTACATACATTCCCGGAATACCGGAGGCCAGGATCAGAAACTCCCGGCGGCTCATTTCCGTATGCTTGTATTTCTTATACAGCTCCAGGAGAGCATCATACTCTTCTTCCCCTTCTCCGATATAGAAAATGTCAAAGAAATCGGCGATGGGTTCGGGATTGTAGGTACAGGGACCGCCACCGATCACGATAGTATCCCCCTTGACCCGGTCCCTGCTCAGCATCGGAATCCCGGACAGATCCAGGATCTGAAGGATATTCGTATAGCACATCTCATACTGAATGGTGATTCCCAGGAAATCAAAATCCCGTACAGGGCTCTGACTTTCCAATGCAAAAAGCGGGATGTGCTGCTCCCGCATGACGTGGTCCAGATCCGGCCAGGGGCTGTAGACACGTTCACACCAGGTGTCCTCACGACGGTTGAACATATCGTACAGGATCTGAATGCCCAGATAGGACATGCCGATCTCGTAGACATCCGGGAAGCACATGGCAAAACGGACATCTACGGAGGCAGGATCTTTCTCCACCATATTGATTTCATGACCGATGTACCGGGACGGCTTATCAACCGCCATCAGGATCTCATCGGATAAAGCAAGCTTTGCCATGGATGCTCCTTGATATTGACAGCTTAGTTCTTGAAGGAATGTACCGGAGCGGGGATGCGACCGGTCCGCATGATCAGATTTTCACATCCATAAGGATTCACTGCCATAATGGGAGCACTTCCAAGAAGGCCTCCGAACTCTACATGCTCTCCCACCTTCTTGCCGATGACGGGAATGATGCGGACGGCAGTGGTCTTCTGATTGATCATACCGATGGCCATTTCATCGGCAATGATGCCGGAAATGGTGGTCGCCTTCGTATCTCCCGGAATGGCGATCATATCCAGTCCTACAGAGCAGACACAGGTCATGGCTTCCAGTTTCTCGATGGAAAGCGCTCCCTGCTCTGCAGCTTCAATCATACCCTGATCCTCGCTGACCGGGATAAATGCGCCGGAAAGACCTCCCACGTAGGAGGATGCCATGATACCGCCCTTCTTCACCTGGTCGTTCAGAAGTGCCAGGGCTGCAGTGGTTCCGGGTGCACCGGCCTTCTCCACACCGATCTCCTGCAGGATATCCGCAACGGAATCACCGATGGCCGGAGTCGGAGCAAGGGAAAGGTCCACGATGCCGAAGGGAACGCCCAGACGGGCGGAAGCCTCCTTCGCTACCAGCTGGCCTACACGGGTGATCTTAAATGCTGTTTTCTTAATGGTCTCACAGAGAACTTCAAAGGATTCACCGCGGATCTCGGAAAGGACGCTGCGCATAACGCCGGGTCCGCTGACGCCTACATTGATGACGCAGTCGCCCTCGGTCACGCCATGGAAGGCACCTGCCATAAAGGGATTGTCATCCGGCGCATTGCAGAAAACCACCAGCTTGGCACAGCCGATGGAACCCTTGTCCTTTGTATACTCAGCTGCTTCCCGGATGATCTCGCCCATCAGCCGGACAGCGTCCATATTGATACCGGTTTTGGTGGAACCCAGATTGATGGAACTGCAGACAACCTCGGTCTCGGAAAGTGCCTGGGGGATGGAACGGATCAGAAGCTCGTCTGCCGTTGTCATGGATTTGGAAACCAGTGCGGAATATCCGCCCAGGAAATTCACTCCCACCTGTCTTGCAGCCCTGTCCAGAGTCTTTGCGATCTCCACAAAGTCCTCCGATGTTTTGCAGACGGAACCGCCCACCAAAGCGATGGGGGTGACGGAGATCCTTTTATGAACGATGGGAATGCCGTACATTTCCGTGATGGCCTCTCCCGTCTTTACCAGATCCCTGGCACAGGTGGTGATCTTCTCGTAGATCTTTTTACAGGTATCCTGTACATCCGTTCCGACACAGTCCAGAAGACTGATGCCCATGGTGATGGTGCGGACGTCCAGATTCATTTTCGATATCATTTCATTGGTCTCGAGGACCTCATTAAGTGTGATCATATTTTCTCCTTCGTTCGGACACACCCTTTCATGCTGTGGGCGCGTACTAAATCCTGTGCATCATATCAAAAATCTCTTCTTTCTGGGCTTTGATCTGGACTCCGATCTCGTGACCGACGGAGGTAAGCTCGCGGGCCAGTTCTTCGTGGGACTTTACGGCCTTATCCGTATCCACGATCATCATCATGTTGAAATATCCCTGCATGGTAGTCTGGGTGATATCACAGATATTGATGTTATTGCTGGCAAGGTAATTGCACACCTTTGCAATGATACCTACGGTATCCTGTCCGACTACTGTAATAATGGTTCTTGACATTTCATTTATCTCCTTTATTTCTTTTTCATAAGTCCTTACTGAACGTCAGTGTTCAAATGATTTCTCCCACCACTCAGCGGGAAGTTTATAATTGTTCAGTATCTTTTTCAGATTTGTATCATTTGCATAGATACTTATCTGAACAGCGTTATCCGGTCTGCGAACAGGCATTATTTCCGCAAAGCTTTGGATCTCTCCGGATTTAACCATGCCCATAAGCTTGCACCGGGTAAGGATCATCCGGTATTCGTCTTTATTTTTAAGATCCAGTTCCCAGTCTCTATTCTTATCATCTGCCGACTGACCGTTAATTCTGAGGAAGCATAAATAATCCTTATCTGTGCACCAGTCAAACAGCGGATCCAAATAAAAACCGCCGTTCTCTTTTGCATCATACATCGCCTGGCTCAACGCCTGGTTATTTCCGTATTTGTTCCATGACTTTAGAAGCTTTTCATAATCCTCATCGGCAAAATCCGTGCTTATGATCTTCCCGTCAGCCACATATGCAACCTCATATTTTACATCCGGGGAAGTATGCCCCCGACTGTATGAGAAAAGATTGTTTTCTTCAAGAGAAAACTGAGGGAGCGCATCCTCGTTTTGATTCTTCACAGTGAATACAAAGCCATGCAGACTGACGTCGTTTGTATGATATTCAGAGCCGGTCACTCTGATAATAAAACCGGCCGGAGAACCGAAGGGGCCAAGTCTTACACCACTTCCGTCCTCTGCCGTCTTCGTATCTTCCGTTTCATCCGTAATGACCGTTCCGTCCGCAAGTACCTTTCTGAAGCTGGATTGTCTTCCATTTCTCTCATCCCATTCAAATCCGTTTTCTGCATTCTGAAGATCCTTTACGCCCTCCTCCGCAGTGAAATAGTATTTCTCTCCATGAACGACAAAATAGGCCTTATTGCCAAGCTTGGGAAGGATCAGGAAGAAGAATACAGCTGCAGCCGCTGCGACCAACAGTGTAATAATGGAAATGATCAGAACCGGCTTCTTTCTGCTTTTCTTCACCGGTTTTTCCTGCGGCACCTGCTGATACTGCATTTCCCATGGCTCAACCTGCGGCACCTGCTGATACTGCAT
>CADBRW010000233.1 GCA_902797155.1 uncultured Lachnospiraceae bacterium | reverse complement strand
TGCACCGGCTGCCGGTACTGCATGCCCTGTCCCAAGGGCGTGGATATTCCGGGGGCGTTCCAGTGTTACAACACCATGTTCATCGAGGGCAAGAGCGCGGGGCGGTTCCAGTACGCACAGGCGGTGGGCCTGACGAAGGAGCCCGCATTTGCCAGCCAGTGCATCGAATGCGGAAAATGTGAGATGCACTGCCCCCAGGGTCTTCCCATCCGGGAGAAGCTGAAGGAAGCGGACAAGGCTCTTCGGCCTCTGCCCTATAAAGTGGGGATCAACCTGGCCCGGAAGTATATGTTCGGACGCGGGAAGAAGAAGTGACAGGGGGCGTATCCCTGTCATGCTAAAGGAGTACAGCATATGGCACTGAGAAGTATTACCGAAGACGCATCGGATTTCGTCCTTCTGTCGGACTATGTACCACAGATCATACAGGAGATCCGTTATCATTCCACCTACAATTTCATCGGCGAGAGGATCGACGGTTATGAGGAACCCATCGCGCTTCTCACCAAGGAAGCTGCCCGGGCGCTGAAGGAGGTCAGCAATGAAATGAATACCTGCGGCTATCGCCTGAAGGTCTTTGATGCTTACCGTCCCGTTGTGGCGGTGAAGCATTTTACCTACTGGGGGATCGAGGACCAGGATGTGCGGATGAAGCCGTATTTCTATCCGAATCTGGAGAAGCAGGAGCTGTTCAATCGGGGGTATATCGCGAAGCTGTCCAGCCACAGCCGGGGGAGCGCCGTGGATCTGACGCTTCTGGATATGAAGACAGGAAAGGAAGTGGACATGGGCAGTCCTTTCGATCTCTTCAGCGAGGTGTCCCATCCCTCCTACCGGGGTGAGGAGATCACCGACGAGCAGTACGAGAACCGGATGTTCCTGCAGTCCTGCATGGTGCGCAACGGATTTGTTCCGTTGGAGTGTGAGTGGTGGCATTTTATGCTGGACAAGGAGCCTTACCCGGACACCTACTTTACATTTCCGGTAGCAAAGGAATCGCTGATGCGGCATTAGCGGAACGAAACACAGGCTGACAGGGGAGACATCGTGTCGGCATGAAGTATATAAATGAGGAGGTTTATTATGGAGAAGGTAGCAAAGTTTTTGAAGGAAGCAGGAACCTATTTCCTGGCAACGACAGACGGAGACCAGCCGCGGGTACGCCCCTTCGGCACGGTAAATGTATTCGAGGGCAAGCTCTACATCCAGACCGGTAAGATGAAGGATGTGGCAAAGCAGATCGCAGCAAATCCGAAGGTGGAGATCAGCGCATTTAAGGACGGGACCTGGATCCGTCTGGCAGGAAAGCTGGTTGAGGATGACCGCCGCGAGGCACGGGTATCCATGCTGGATGCCTATCCGGATCTGAAGGCCATGTATGATCCCGATGACGGAAACACCGTGGTATACTACTTCGAGGATGCCACCGCAACCTTCTGCTCCTTCACCGCACCCCCGGAGGTCGTGAAGTTCTAAGGGGGGGGTCAGACCCCATTACAAAAGTGTTACGAAGTAATGGGCTGTTTCCGGGATGTGGCATACTATCTGACGGAGGAGAACATCATATGAAGATAATCGGTATGGACAGCTCCGGAAATGTAGCGTCTGTCGCTTACGTGGCGGACGGTGTTCTGCTGGCGGAGTACACCATGAATCATAAGAAGACCCATTCTCAGACTCTGCTTCCCATGCTGGATCAGATCGTACGGGATGCGGAGATCGAGCTTTCGGAGATCGATGCCATCGCTGTGGCAGCGGGACCGGGAAGCTTTACCGGTCTCAGGATCGGCGCTGCGACCGTAAAGGGACTGGGCCTGGCTTTGGAGAAGCCTGTGATCGGGGTTCCGACCTGTGAGGGCCTGGCATATAATCTCAGCAACGGATGCATGTACTATCCGGGCGGAAGCGCAGGCGGAAAGAGCGGGAGTATCCCGGGTTTGGTGGTTCCCATCATGGATGCCAGACGCGGGCAGGTATATACGGGAATCTATCGTGTGAATCAGGTGGCAG
>CADBRW010000232.1 GCA_902797155.1 uncultured Lachnospiraceae bacterium | reverse complement strand
GAATCAGAATCTGGAGCTGATCGCTTCGGAGAATATTGCATCCAAGGCAGTTATGGCTGCTATGGGATCGCATCTGACCAACAAGTACGCAGAGGGTTATCCGGGAAAGCGTTATTACGGCGGATGTGTATATGTTGACGTGGTTGAGGAGCTGGCACGCGAGCGCGCAAAGAAGCTCTTCGGTGCTGAGTATGCAAATGTACAGCCGCATTCCGGCGCACAGGCAAATATGGCAGTCTTCTTTGCTGTAATGCAGCCCGGCGATACATTTATGGGAATGAACCTGGACCACGGCGGACATCTGACACACGGAAGCCCGGTAAATATGTCCGGTAAGTATTTCAAGTGCGTTCCCTACGGCGTAAACTCCGAGGGTCGTATCGATTATGATGAGGTACTCCGCATCGCTAAGGAATGCCAGCCCAAGCTGATCGTTGCAGGTGCTTCCGCATATGCAAGAGAGATCGATTTTAAGAAGTTCCGCGAGATCGCCGATGAAGTGGGCGCTGTACTGATGGTGGATATGGCACATATCGCAGGACTCGTGGCAGCTGGAAAGCACATGAGCCCCATTCCCTATGCTGACATCACGACCACCACAACTCACAAGACCCTTCGCGGTCCCCGTGGCGGTATGATCCTCTGCAGCGAGGAAGTAAACAAGAAGTACAATTTCAACAAGGCTGTATTCCCGGGAATCCAGGGCGGACCGCTCATGCATGTGATCGCAGCAAAGGCTGTCTGCTTCCAGGAAGCACTTTCTCAGGAGTACAAGGATTATATAGGACGGGTTGTGGAAAATGCGTCCACACTGGCAGGTGCGCTTATGGACCGTGGCTTCGATATCGTTTCCGGCGGAACCGACAATCACCTGATGCTGGTTGACCTTCAGAAGCTGGGTCTCACAGGAAAGGAAGTGGAGAAGCTTCTGGATGAGGTTCATATCACCGTTAACAAGAATACGGTTCCCAACGATCCCCAGTCTCCGTTTGTTACCAGCGGTATCCGCGTAGGTACACCGGCTGTGACCACCCGTGGTGCCGTTAAGGAGGATATGTTCGTCATCGCCGATGCATTTAAGGCAGCCATCATTGACAAGGATGCCGATAAGGCTATGGCACTGGTGGAGAGCATCACCAAGAAGTACCCGATCTACAAGTAGGAAAGAGAAAATGGAAGATAACAATCAAAACAGAAATAACGATCCGAACGGGAACAAACCGAAACGTCCCGGTTTTACCGGGACGCTGATCCTTCTGATCATTTCGGCCGTTCTGACCCTTATCTTCTGGCAGCAGTTTAATAAGTTCAAATCCTCCGGTGAGGAGGAGGTCTCCTATGACCGCTTCATCACCATGGTCAAGGATAAAAAGGTGGAGAAGGTTGAGATCTACAATACCAAGATCTTCTTCACACCGAAGGATCAGCCGGATGCCACCAAGGAGATCACATATTTCGTCGTACGGACGGATGATCTCAAGCTGGTTGACCGTCTTGCCGAATCAGATGTGAAATTTTCACAGATCGATGAAGGTGGAAATGCCATCCTTCGGACGGTGCTTTCCTATGGTATCATGATCGGTGCCTTTTACATCCTGATGATGCTCATCATGCGAGGGGCATCCAAGGGCGGCGGGATCATGGGCGTCGGAAAGTCCAATGCCAAGATGTATGACATGCAGAAGGACACAGGTGTCACATTTGACGATGTGGCCGGTGAAGAGGAGGCCAAGGAATCCCTGGCCGAGGTGGTGGACTTCCTGCATGAGCCTGAGAAGTATCTGGCCATCGGTGCGAAGCTGCCGAAGGGCGCCCTGCTTGTGGGCCCTCCGGGTACAGGTAAGACCCTGCTGGCGAAGGCAGTTGCCGGTGAGGCGAGGGTTCCCTTCTTCTCCATCTCCGGTTCCGAGTTCGTGGAAATGTATGTCGGCGTCGGAGCTTCCCGTGTAAGGGATCTGTTCCGTCAGGCCAACCAGAAGGCACCGTGTATCATTTTCATCGATGAGATCGATGCCATCGGACGCAGCCGTGATACCCGTCATATGGGCGGAGATTCCGAGCGTGAGCAGACACTGAACCAGCTGCTTTCCGAAATGGACGGATTCGATTCCTCCAAGGGTATCGTGATCCTGGCAGCTACCAACCGGCCTGAGGTGCTGGATAAGGCGCTTCTTCGTCCGGGACGTTTTGACCGGCGTGTCGTAGTGGAGCGTCCGGATCTGAAGGGCCGTGAGGATATCCTGAAGGTTCACGCAAAGAACGTAAAGCAGGATGAGACCGTGGATCTGCACGAGCTGGCACTTACCACCAGCGGAGCCGTAGGTGCGGACCTTGCAAATATCATCAACGAAGCAGCACTCCTGGCTGTTCGGAAGGGAAGGCAGTTCGTCTCCCAGAAGGACCTGATCGAGTCGGTTGAGGTGGTATTTGCAGGTAAGGAAAAGAAGAACAATATCCTGTCGGATGAGGAGAAGCGGCTGGTTGCTTACCACGAGACGGGACATGCACTGATGACAGTGCTTCAGAAGAATACCGTTCCGGTACAGAAGATCACCATCGTGCCGCGTACCAACGGTGCGCTGGGATATGTATGGCAGGTGCCGGATGAAGAGAAATCCCTGGAGACCCAGGATGAGATCGAGGCGGATATCGTGATCGCATGCGCAGGACGTGCGGCGGAGGCCCTGAAATTCCCCTCCGTTACCACGGGTGCTGCATCGGATATCCAGCAGGCTACCGAGAAGGCGCGCCGCATGGTGACCATGTACGGTATGTCCGAGAAGTTCGGCATGGTACAGCTGGAAGGAATCACCGGAGAGTATCTGGACCGCAGGGCGGTGCTTCAGTGCTCTGATGAAACGGAGACGAAGATCGATTCCGAGGTACGGGGGATCATCAAACGGGCATATGTGAGAGCATTTAAGGCTCTGAAGAAAAATGAAGCGATCCTGGATGCCATTGCAGCCTTCCTGTATGAGCATGAGACCATCACGGGTAAGGAATTTGTGGAGATCTACGAAAAGGTTTCCGGCAGAAAGGTGGATACCTCGAAGCGTCTTCTCAGCGATTCTCTGCTGAAGAGCGACAAGGAGAAGGACAAGGTTAAGGAGAAGCAGAGAGAACGCGAGAAAGAGAAGGCGGAGAAGCGGAAGAACGGACAGTACGGAGTGTTCAGGAGCCCTTATGCACCGGAGAACGAGGCTGTTCCCAAAGCAGAACCGGAAAATGAACCTGAAGAAAAGCAGGAAGAGCAGTCGGTGCCGGAAGATGAGGTATTTGAGGTTTCGGATGAATCGGCTGAAATGATGCAGGAGACGGAGGATGCTTCGGAGGCAGATGAAATCCCGGAGGCAGATGAGGCTCCGGAGACAGAGGAAAGCCCGAAAGCAGAGGAGACTCCTGAAGAGAAAACGGGTCCCATGCCCTGGGAAACCTACGCAAAAGAACAGAACCAACATCTTAATACAGTGGAAGAACAAAGCGAGACGAAGGAAGATGAGGGGGACGGTGAATGAACTAAGGGAACAGACCCCGTTACGGTATTGTTACATTTAAATGTGACAATACCGTAACGGGGTCTGTCTTCTTCTCTTAGTATGTTAGGTGAGTTCGTCCAGGGTCTTTCCGTAGGAGGGCAGGAAGTCCTGCAGGAAATCCTGTACCTCCGGGAGTTCCTTAGCCATTTCGGCCAGGGCCTTCTCCGTGCTTTCCTTTGCGGTCCGGAATTCCTGATTACCGGAGCGTTCTTCTTCGATGCACTTGATCAGTGCGGAAATCTTATCGGCTGCTTTGACCATACGGCGGAGCAGCCGTTCTTCTTCTGTCTGTCCTTTATGGAAGATTTCCTCGTAAACAGGGCGAAGGTCCTCGGGAAGCTGGGAGAGCAGACGCTCATTTGCCACGGACTCCACTTCCTTATAGGCGCTTCGGATGTCTGCGTTGAAGTACTTGACGGGTGTGGGCATGTCGCCGGTGATGATCTCCGATGCATCGTGATACAGGCCGATCAGTGCGGCCTTATCCGCGTCCAGGTTACGGCCGTAACGCACATTTCCGATGACGGAAAGGGCGTGGGCGATCATGGAAACCTCCAGGGAGTGCTCGGAGAGATTCTCCGGCCGGGAGGAGCGCATCAGTGCCCAGCGCTCGATATATTTCATTCGTGAAAGAGTAGCGAAAAAATGTGATTCCATAGTATGTCCTGTTCCTTTCAGATTGCGTGTAGTAACATTGTATGTAGTTCGGAAAGGGAAGTCAAGACGGAGTTGGTGAAAGCAAAGATTGACTGACACCCTGATCTGGGAGTAAGATGCTATAGGATGGAACCATGATCCTGAAACCGAAGGAAGAGGACTGACGGAAAGGGCGTAAGATGCATTACAGCGTACTGATCGTGGATGATGAAGCGGAGCTGTCGGAATACACAGCCCGGTATTTTAATATGTCAGGAGTGTCGGCCACCTATGTTCTGGATCAGGCTGCGGCGCTGGAGTTTTTCAGGGAGCATACCTGTTCCCTGGTCCTGCTGGACATCAATCTGGGGGAGGACTCCGGCTTTGAGCTGTGTCAGATCATCCGAAGGACCATGAATCTTCCGATCTTCTTTATCAGTGCACGCTCTTCGGAGGATGATATGCTGCTGGCGCTGACCATCGGCGGGGATGATTATATCTGTAAGCCATACTCGCTGTCGGTGCTGCTGGCGAAGGTGAAGGCTGCTCTGAAGCGGTATGAGGCTTCGGAGGAGGGCAGGAAGGAGAATGCTGCGGATGGCGCGGGCGAAAAAGCGCTCGGAAAATCAGATGAAAATGCTTCGAATACCGTTTCTCTTGGAAAGGCCGGGATCGATCTGGCCCGTGCGGTGGTGATCCGTGACGGGAAGGAGGTTCCCCTGAAGGCCATGGAGTTCCGGCTTCTGGTTTATATGCTGAAGAATAAGAACCGCATCATCAAAAAAGATGAATTCTTCGAGAAGGTGTGGGAGACGGAATATGTGGGAGATGTGACGCTGAACGTGCACATCCGGCATCTCAGGGAAAAAATCGAGGAGGATCCGGGGAATCCGGTTTACATAAAGACAGTCTGGGGAACCGGATTCATTTTGGAGGATAAGGCGTGAAGCTACGATTTCTGATCATCTATATGATCGTCTTTTCGGTTCTTGGTGCGGTCATGTGTGTTCTGATCGCAAAGGGAAGTGAGCAGGAGGAGACGGCCTATCCGACGGAGATCAACCGGCTGGTGATCTATCTGGGCGAAAACTGGGACCGGATCAGCGGGCTCGGTGAAGAGGGTATCCCCCTGGGCCGGGAGCAGGTTGAGGAGGATCTGTCGGAGGGGCGCTTCGACTATGCGGTGATCGACAGGGAAGG
>CADBRW010000231.1 GCA_902797155.1 uncultured Lachnospiraceae bacterium | reverse complement strand
ATATCGGCGGTCAGGATATGAAATGTATCAAGCTCCGAAACGGCGTGGTAGACAATGTCATGCTGAACGAGTCCTGCTCCTCCGGATGCGGATCCTTCATCGAGACATTTGCCCGCTCCCTTGATTTTGAAGTGCATGATTTCGCAGAGATCGCACTGACAGCGAAGACTCCCATCGACCTGGGCTCCCGTTGTACCGTATTCATGAATTCCAAGGTAAAACAGGCCCAGAAGGAAGGCGCTTCCGTTGAGGATATTTCCGCAGGTCTTGCTTATTCCGTTATCAAAAATGCACTGCTGAAGGTCATCAAGCTGACGGACCCGAAGCAGCTGGGACATCAGATTGTGGTTCAGGGCGGTACCTTCTACAACGACGCCGTTCTCCGCGCCTTCGAGCTGGTTTCCGGCCGTGAGCCCATCCGTCCGGACATCGCCGGTATCATGGGTGCCTTCGGCGCTGCGCTGATCGCGAGAGAGAACTACACAGAGGGCTTCGTATCCACCACCATTTCCGAGAAGGATGTAAATGAGCTGACCTACGAGACCCAGATGGCACGCTGCGGACTCTGCACCAACAACTGTCTTCTCACCATCAACAAATTCACGGGTGGCAGACGTTTCATCACCGGAAACCGCTGTGAACGCGGACTCGGCGGTAAGAAGAATGCCGAGAATATGCCGAACCTCTATGAATACAAGTTCAACCGGCTCTTCTCCTACAAACCGCTCCCTCTGGACAAAGCTCCGAGGGGCGAGATCGGCGTGCCCAGAGTCCTCAATATGTATGAGAACTATCCCTTCTGGCATACCTTCCTTTCGAAGCTGGGATACCGGGTCATCCTGTCTCCCAAGTCCTCCAAGGACATCTATGCCATGGGTATCGAGAGTATCCCCAGTGATACGGAGTGTTATCCCGCCAAGATCAGCCATGGTCATGTAATGTGGCTGCTGAAGCAGGGCGTGAAGACCATTTTCTACCCCTGTGTTCCCTATGAGATGAATGAAACGCCGGATGCCGTCAACCACTACAACTGCCCCATCGTTACTTCCTATTCCGAGAATATCAAGAACAACATGGAGGAGATCCTGACAGAGGGCATCACCTACATCCGCCCCTTCCTGGCTCTGGACAATCCGGAAGCCCTGAAGAACCGGATGATGCGCGAGTTCAAGAAATACACGAACGTTACCAAGGAAGAGATCAGCAACGCCGTTGACGCCGCATATAGAGAAGCGGAACGGGTAAAAAGAGATGTCCGTAAGAAGGGCGAGGAAACCATTGCCTTCTTAAAGAAGACCGGCAAGCTGGGTATCGTTCTGGCCGGCCGCCCCTACCATGTGGATCCTGAGATCAACCACGGTATCCCGGAGCTGATCAACTCCTATGGTGTGGCAGTCCTTTCCGAGGACTCCATCTCCCACCTTTCCAAGGTGGAACGTCCCCTGATAGTATCCGACCAGTGGATGTATCATTCCCGTCTCTATCGGGCGGCCAATTACGTAAAATCCTGCGAGGAACTGGAGCTTGTCCAGCTCTTCTCCTTCGGCTGCGGTCTGGATGCCGTTACCACCGACTGTGTGAATGACATCCTGTCCAACTCCAACCGAATTTATACGGTACTGAAGATCGATGAGGTCAGCAACCTGGGTGCAGCCCGTATCCGGATACGTTCCCTGCTCTCTGCCGTTAAGGCAAGAAAGAAGCACGGTATCCATCCGGCTCCGGTTCCCACCGCCTTAAAGCGCGTGGAGTTCACCAAGAAAATGCGGGACGACAACTACACGGTGCTGACACCTCAGATGTCTCCGATCCATTTCAAGATGCTGCAGGCCGGCCTGAAGCATACGAAGGTAAATTTCGTCATGCTCCCGGATGCGGAGAAGGAAACCATCAATATCGGTCTGAAATACGTAAATAACGACGCATGCTACCCCTCCATCATCGTAGTCGGGCAGATCATGGAGGCCATTACCTCGGGCAAATACGACCTGAACCATCTGGCTGTTGCTATCACCCAGACCGGTGGCGGCTGCCGTGCCTCCAACTATATCGGATTCATCCGCCGTGCACTTGCAAAGGCCGGCTATGATAAAATACCGGTGCTCTCCATCAGCGCACAGGGCTTTGAGAAGAACTCCGGTTTCAAGATCAATTATAAGGGTCTGAAATGTGCCATGCATGCGATTCTCTACGGAGACCTCTTCATGCGCGTGGTTTACCGCACCCGTCCCTACGAGAAGGTTCCGGGATCTGTTAATAAGCTTCACCGGAAATGGGAAAAGATCTGTATCCGCGACCTGGAGCGGGGTTCCCGAAACTTCCGTTTCATCGTACGGGATATCGTAAAGGAATTCGATGCGATTCCGATCCATGAAAATGTACGTAAGCCGAGAGTCGGCATCGTAGGCGAGATCCTGGTAAAGTTCCTGCCCTCCGCCAACAACCATCTGGTGGATCTTCTGGAGCAGGAAGGTGCCGAAGCCGTTATGCCGGACCTGCTGAACTTCCTGACCTACTGCTTCTACAACGCAGAATACCGTCACGAGTTCCTGGGCAAGCCGCTGTCCTCCCAGATCCTGAACAATACGGCCATCAAATATCTGGAGCACATGCGTAAGCCCATGAAGAAGGCACTGAAGGCTTCCAAACGATTTGATTCCGTCACCGACATCAATACGGTTGCGGACTTCGCCCGCCCCATCGTTTCCATCGGAAATGAGACCGGCGAGGGATGGTTCCTGACCGGCGAGATGGTGGAGCTGATCCACTCCGGTGCACCGAACATCATTTGTGCACAGCCCTTCGCCTGCCTGCCGAACCACATCATCGGAAAAGGCGTTATCAAGAAGCTGCGCGCCGAGTATCCGGACTCCAACATCGTACCCATCGACTTCGACCCGGGTGCTTCCGAGGTAAACCAGATTAACCGTATCAAGCTGATGCTGGCTGCTGCAAAGAAAAATCTGGATCGGCAAAATAAACACAAATAAAATGCAAATATGGGGACGGTCCTGTAAAAATCGAGGACGGTTCCGGACTGTCCGGAACCGTCCCCGATTTTGCACCTTAACGGGGTCAGACCCCTGCCAAGGTTCTAAACATTCATTCCAACTTCCATGGCTACGCTCTTGCCGCCGAGGAAGAAATAGATCTTCTCATCCGGTGAATTCAGCTTCAGCTGCATGATTCCATCCACCTGACTCAGCTTGTTCTTTCCTCTCCTGTCATAGAGAAGCATTCCGTTCTGAGAAAAATCCCGGACGCGGATCTGCTGTCCGTCTTCCGAAATCTCCGTGTCGATCGAACAGTGAACACGGCTTACGTCCATATATCCCTCCGGTACGGCGATGGTGCATTCGGATGCATTACGTCCAACCAGATAATTGTATCCAGGAACCAGATTGAAGACCTTCGCCCTGTGTCCGAACATCAGCTTTACGTAGGTGGTTCTGTACGAGGATCCTCCGGCCGCGCCGTTCTTCGATCCGTCGCAGAACGGACAATGCCCTGCCTTGGCGGCATCATAGTAGTATCCACAACTGCATTTTCTCATATCCATAACCACTCCTCCTTTGTATGGCAGTGCTATTTTGTTCTTAAGCTCATTATAGACGCATTTCTCAATAAAAATGCCCGGATGCTAAATCCGGGCATGATTTTGTAATATTTGGATTTTGTTATATGGGATCCTGAAAATGTGATCGGTGTATCAATATACGTCAATTGTGCTGCTCATCGCATCCATAAGATCGACCAATGCCATGCCGTTGGTTTCATACTCATCCACCGGCATGATAAGAACGAACTGAATAGAAGCATGAATACCGTTATCCAGGTACTCCATCATAATAATGGATGCCACACAGTCCACTCCGCTTTCCTGAACAGTCGCGTGAGTCTCGAATATGCCCCAGAGATTTCCGTTGATCGTAAGAGAACCTGTCTGAATATCAGAGAAGGATGCTCCCATCTTACTTCCCAAAGCATCTATCCTGCCGGATATGCTCTCCTTAATCTTGTCCCAATGATCATCCAGCGTTCCGGACGCTCCGGTCTCAATACTGCCACCCGTAATCATATAACAGCCACCGCGTACACAGTAAATTATAGATTGTCCGTCGCTATCATCAACTACAGCATCGCTCGGAGCCTTAATGGAAACGGAATGTCCGTCCTTTGAACAAACAACTATAGTCTGAGCAGAGCCATTCGAACCTTCCGAGCCCTGGCTGGATTCAACCGATGAGCCGGAGGAGGATCCGTACTCTCTCTCTCTGACTTCCGCAAGTGTCATTAACGAGCCTCGGCTCACCTCTGCCACACGTGTGATCGGAATCGCAAAGTTCAGATTCTGACCTTCCGTATATCCCCAGGTATTGATACCGATGATCCGTCCGTACTTATCAAGGAGCGGTCCACCGCTGTTACCATGGGTGATATCAGCTGTATGCTGGATATATACCTGGCCTTCCGCATCTCTCTCGGCTGATGATACAATGCCTTCCGTAAATGTATTGGTAAGACCGTTGGAATGTCCCAGAGCGTAAACCTTCTCACCGGTGTTTACCTGTGTGGTTCTCTTCTCCATGGGGATACTGCTGCTGATTTCCGTGGAAAGGATCGCAATATCCTTTGTGCTGTCGTATCCCAGCACTCCCTTGATCTTATACTCTTTCTGATCAGCGGTAATGATGTATCCTTCATAGGTTCCGTCAATTACGTGGTAATTGGTTACTACGGTTCCCTTCGAATCATCAAAGAAACCGGTTCCCAGAGATTCTGAGCTGGATGATACTCT
>CADBRW010000230.1 GCA_902797155.1 uncultured Lachnospiraceae bacterium | reverse complement strand
AATAGACATAGCAAACTCCTTGAATTGGATAACTATTACCGTATATCATTATGTGCGTTTAGCGGTGGTTTGTCAATGAGAGAGGGACAGGAATGGGGGTCAGACCCCTTCGGAGTCTGACCCCCATTCTGTGTCCTATATTCATCCTTTCTTCTTTCGATATACTGTCAGCAGAGTCCCTGACATACCGAGCATTAGAAGCCATATCCATACTGTAACACCGGGGTCTCCGGTTTCAGGGGATTCCACTTTATTCTTTGGACTCGACTCACCCGGAGCACTTGTTGCCGCAGCTGCCGCCGGCAGTTCGAAGAGACTGCAGTGATCCACGGTGATCTCCGCATATTGGGAAGAACCCGTTTCCTTTACCACCGCCTGCTTCCCCTCTCCCGTAATGCTGTTCTTCGGCATCAGATAGTGCCGGATGCCCAGCTTATCACCTGCCTTTGCATCCGTTACGGGAATCCGCACATTCATGGTCAGGCCGAGCTGCTTCATCACTCCGTCATTTACGTCCATCCGGTTAAAGGTTTTTGTTGCGGGATCCCAGATGATCAACACCGGATTGATCTCATATGCGGTTTGAACCACTGCCTTTACTGAATCTCCGTCCTTTATAAAATGCAGCTTTGCCGCCGGCTCATAGGACGCTGTGGTGATCATATTGTCCGGTGAAAGGGATTTGCCTGTAACGGCCAGGGCAAGCTTCTGTTCAGCCTCCGCATTTCCCTCGATTCCGAAAACATCCGTGTAGGAAAGTGCCTTGTTGTTTTTAAGCTTCTTCTCTCCTTCTTCGATCTCCTTCTTCAGCTTTGCGATCAGATCCGCCTTCTCTGTATCAGACAGCGTAACGGTAAGTCCAGCCTCCTTAGCTTCCTGCAGGGCGAAATCCACCTCCTGCTCCAGTCTCGTATCCAAATCCGCCGGTTTCTCATTTTCTGTCCTGAGATCAGGCAGGGAAACCTTCGACCAGTCGGCGTCCGCCTGCGGTGTTGTCTTCGGAGCCGCTTCCTCCGACGGAGCACCTGTCATATCCCTGTAGTCCTTCAGGGGACCGGAGGAAATTGCCGAAGCCTGATTTGTCTTGCCGGAAGGAACATCCGACAAACCAAGAACCGCAACGGTATCCTTCAGATCAGCTGTCTTTGTATGCTGTTCCTTGTTACCGGAGATGGTGGAATAATCATCCGTCGGTTCCGTGTTCAGGTTGTTGTAGAAGAAATGACATTCGTCATTGTGGTACTTCCATGAGTGAGCTTCCAGCATGGCCTTTACACCAAGGGTCTGATCCTCCTGGATCGTCTGGGATCCGATATCCAGAAGGTTTGCAGATGCCCGGTCATGAACGATGAAGAAGTCATCATCAAAATGGTCATAACCGCCGGTATTGATTTTATACGTTGTATGATTCTCAACCCAGACGGGAGTATCCCAATAGTTTATCTGCTGACCATATGCATAGTGTGCTTGGAGTGAGATCCCCTCTGAAAGGGCAAAATCAGGGCTTCCCTTGAAGGTGGTCATCAGATGCGAATCGTTTCCGAAATTGTCCGGAACACCGGTCTTATTCTTCTTCAGGTAGTCTAAGAATGACGAAACACCGTTTTTCGTTGCTGCCTGCAGATCGAAATAATAGCAGAGCATCAAGGTCTGGGTATCGTTCAGAATGCTCTTCGATGTATCGATCGGGTTTTCATTCTCATCCCGGATTACCCACGGGGTGGAGGATGCGCTGACATAAGTCATCCAATCTTCCCGCACGTTATCGATACAGGTATAGGTCGCCTGAAGCTGGGAATAAACCTGGAGCGCACGGTAATTTACCAAACTGTTTGTAATATAGCAGTAATTGTCATATCCCGTAACAGCATTATCTCTGTAGGCTTGGATCGTATTCAGGGTTTTGGCCCAGTTTTCCTGTGCCTTTTCCTTGTATGACCGTTCTACACCAGAATCCTGTCCCAGTACCGTCATCACAAAGGTTCCGAGGTAGCCGGCATCCACCATCATGGAATCGCAGGCGTAAAGCAGATCATCCTTCACCTCACCCTCAAATGCATGGGTAAAGTACATATAGTTGATCAGAGCCCAGATCCCGTCTCCGGATTCGATCAGATGACTCGCATAACCACTGTAAAGATTGATCAGGGAAGTGACCCATTTGTCATTCTCATCGGTAGACATGGTGGTAAGGGAGATCCGATAGATCAGGGTGTCAAGGAAATCATTGTAATATGCCTCGGCCTTCGCCTGCTTCTTTTCGTCATCCAAAGTCTTCCACTCTGTGTAGAAGGCCTCCGAAGCCTCCAGCTTTTCACTGTCCGCAGCAGAGATAAAAGCCTTCATATAAAGGGGTTTCAGGTCCTCCTTCCAGTTATCCACGGAGAAAGTCCTGTCCTTTGTCACCGGCATATTATGAGTCGGAATGCCGATGCAGGAATCCTTCAGGATCTCCTCTCCGTTCAGAGCCGTTGCCGGCACACCGTCTCCGTAAGCTGCCTTCGAATAGGTGAGAGACGGTCCGTCATCCAGCTTCGTATAAAGAATCCGGATTCCTTCATGCTCCGCTTCGCCCCACCAGTCACCGATTCCTCTGTCAATCATCCTCTGATAATCGGTCATCTTGTGGTACATTTCGTCACGGAAATCCTTCTTAAAAGCATTCCACTTGGAAAGAAACCCATCGGCCTGTCTCTTCTTCTCATTCATGTCGATGGTTGCCTGCAGGGTCGCAAGCTGGGAAGAGATATCGTCCAGCTTTGCATTGATGTTCGTCAGCGTTGTCTCAACCTGCTTGATCTCCGACTTGATCTCGGCCAGCTCCTTGGAGACAGGATCCTCCATCACTCCCATCATCTGCAGGATGGCAACAGAACCGGCGAAGAGAGAGTTCACGCCGCCGAATCGCGTCAATGCCGTTTCCAGCTTGCTGAGATCTTTGGCATCTTTGGTGAACTTCTCCAAGGCATCGGTATAGCTTTCAAGAGCTTTATGAATGTCCTCCGGCTCAACATTCGCAGCCGGAGCAGGCGCAGCAAAAACAGCTCCGCCAAAGGGGATAAACCCCAGAAGCAGCACCAAAACCAACAGGATACTTGTAATTTTCATACGCATCTTCTTCATATCCGATCCCTCCTTTTCATTTTTTGCCCGCCCCATTGTCCACACGGGCCATCAGACTTAAATCTATTCCATGATATGACATAGATATCTGAATTGCAAGGTAAAGATATGAGGCGGAATCTGCCAGCTTTTATGTTCTTTATAGTACCACGCAAATAGTCATAGAAATGTCATACACGACATTTATCACTTTATATTAGGGTTTTTTCACGTATAAGATGTGTACTTATGTGGAAAGTTTTAGTACAATACAGAAAAATGATGGTCTGTTTCATAGCTTCGACAAGACCATCAAATATGCATAAAGGAGACAAATCATGCAACATAAGAGAAAGTTCAGGAAAAAGCGTACCATGATCGCATCCCTGCTTCTGGCCGGGATCATGGCCTTTTCCACCGCCTGCGGAAGCAGCGGGGATACAGGATCGTCTGAGAGCTCATCAGCAACGGCAGCAACCGAGGTGGATCAGGAGGCTATAGCGGAAGCGCGTCTTCTGCTCTTCAAGGAGGATCACAATGTCGGTGATGACGCCATCACCGGAAAGGGCTTTGTAAATACCTTCCTTGCGGACAATCTTCCCACAGACACCGTAAAGGATGAAGAGGCGGCCCAGAAGGCAATCATGAGTGTCATGGACCGGCTGGGCGGAGATTCAACCATCAAGCTGGAGTCGGATTCCGTCCGTCCCACCGAAACCGGGGTTACGTACTACATTTTCAACCAGTTCATCTCCGACGTTCGCGTATACGGTGCGGCCGTGAAGCTGATCGCCGACAAGGACGGAAAGGTGATCGGAATCTCCTCTTCCATCGTTCCGGGACTTGAGGATAAGAGCAAGGATGAGGATGCCATCAACGAGGAAGCGGCCATTAAGGTGGTTGAAGAAAAATACGCCGGACAGAAGCTTACGGTATACAAGGAAGCAACGGAGCTCACTCTCCTTCCCGAGGATCAGGGTTCTGCCATCTACTATTATGCCTGGGTCGTATATACCAATGCGGTATCGAATCTGTATGATACCATGTACACAGCGCATTATGTATCTCTCTCCGGAAAATACATCAACAACGCGGCGGTTAAAACGCCTGGGAGCGAGGATGCCCGTTCCGGTGTGAATCCGACCTTTGATTTTGAAAGCGGCACGATGAACGAGATTGCTGTCAAGGTCACACATACCAACGGAAAGGAAGAAGAGATCACGATTCCCGTGATCGTGCAGGATGACGGAACAACCATTCTTGCAGATCCGAAAAGAAAGATCGTCTGCGCAGAATTCGCGCCCTTTAATAATAGCGGAGAAGTGGACACGATAAAGAAAGGGGACAATGGATTCGATAATCTTGTTCTCCTGGAATATAGCAATACGATCCGGATCTACGATTATTTCAACGAAATCGGATGGACCGGTGCAGACGGAGAAGAGACACCGATCCTTATTCTTGTGAACGCTTTGGATGAAAACGGCGATCCGGCAAACAACGCTTACTATGTGGGTAAGATCAATGGCTATCAGTGCTTCGGATTTGACGGAACAATTCCATATGGTGATTGCGTTGATGTCATGGCTCACGAGTACACCCACTGCGTGACATCACAGATGATGACCATGAATCTGTATGAAAATGATGCAGGTGCCATCAATGAAGCGCTGAGCGATATCATCGGAAATCTTGTGGAAATGGGCCTGGGAGAGCCCAAGGAGGGTTACTGGCTGATCGCCGAAAATCTGGAAAAGCCACTTCGTAATATGGCCGATCCGAATAAGATCTCACAGCCGGCCTATGTGGGCGACCGCTATCATGTACCGCAGGTAAACGTAGCATCCGATGCAAATGACCGTGGCGGTGTACACACCAATTCCTCCCTGCTGAATCTGATCTCCTACAAACTGGACCAGGCAGGAATGCCGCCGGAGGATCAGGTATACTTCTGGTTAAATGTATCTCTCGCCATTACTCCGAGAACCGATTATCCGGAAATGGCAAAGATCCTTCCCTGGTGCATGAAGCAGAATGGTTACGAGAAGTATCTTGATGCACTGAATAAGGCCATCGAGGAAACGGGCATTTCCAGTACCGACATTCCGACCACAATACCTGATGGCTGTGCAAGAGCAAGTCTGGATATGGATTTCAGCGAATACGATGAAAACTATGATATCGTTGCCTCATTTATCCCGAAAGGAGCTGATATCATAGAAGCAAATGGCGCCATTGCAGGATTTGAGGGACAGGTTGATACCTGGCCGTCTTCGAAGGACGGAAAGATCTCCGTAGCTCTTCCGGAAGGCAGCTACGCTCTCATGGTATCCTTCACGCCCCGTAAGAAAAACTCCGATCTTACGGATGTCATGCTTCTTTATTCCGATGAGGGCTGGACAAAAACCCAGGTCCTGTTATTCATGGTCAAGCTGAAGAATGACCCGGACGCTCTCGCGAAGAATTACAAGGAATTTGCAGCCGGAAAGAACGTGGAGATCAGTACCAACGGACTGAAGGAGCTGATTGAGGAGAAGTAAGTTATGACTTAAGTCATACCATTTTCATTACCTATCTCACTATGAATGAATCCGACCATGAATTATAATATCCACAGATCAATGAAATCTGAGGATCCGGAATGTATCAATGTTACACAGGAGGCGGATTATGAATAGAAAGATAGGTATGACGGGATCTCTGATAAATGCATTAACAGTATTTCTGTTTGCTGTATTTATGCTGATGGATTTTATCACCGGAAGCTT
>CADBRW010000229.1 GCA_902797155.1 uncultured Lachnospiraceae bacterium | reverse complement strand
GGCCCTCCGCACCCTCTTCCTCCGCATGCACCGCAGGAACCGGTGCAAGGAAGAGCAGGCCAAAAAGGACGATCAACCCACAGAAAGCAAGGCTCTTTCTCCGGCTTAAACCTCGAAACATTTTCATAGTCTTCCCCTTTCTGTTCCGTCAGCCTTATAACTGAATTCCCACGGTCTCTTCCCTCTTAAACGCCTCCACGATCCTGGACACGCCCGTAGGCACGAGACCTATGGCATATATGACAGACATGGTACTCTCCGAACGGATGAAGAAGATACATGCCACGCATATGACAAGGTCCACTACCGCAAACAGGAACTTGAATTTCCAGGACGGATTCTCGTGCTTCTTCCCCTCAAAGGACCGGAGCAGCTGTACCACTCCGTAGAAGGCATACACCGCCACAAGATACAGCAGGATATAACGATGGGATTTTTGCAGGATAACGGTGCTCAGCAGGGAAAGATCCAGAATGATCAGTCCTGTATAGAAGATCATCCTTCCACCCACCATATGTCTTGCCATTGTTGAATAAAATATCAGATACCGGATACCTATCACAAAAAGTGTAATACCGATGATAGCTCCGATGACCTCTGCCGCATCCTTCGGCTCCAGGATCAGCGAAACCGCAGCAAAAAGGATCGCCAGACCGATCAGTATCTCACTGATTTTCTTTATCACATTCATACTCCACCCCGTTTCACTTCGTATCGGATGCCCGGTTCTTCTTTGATTTGCCCCACTTACGCTTCAGAAGGATCCGGTTTCCCGACTGACAGATCTCCTGCGTCACCATGTTCTTCTGCCGAATGGCAGCTGCAAAGAACCGTCCCAGAACCGTTTCTTCCTTCTCCCCGTCAGCTGCCTTCCGGTATTCCTCACAGTAGTCAGTCACACTGAAATCCGGAACAGTCTTTCCTGAGAGCTTTTCTCCCAGTTCCTTCCAGCCAAGATCCGACTCTACGCTCCGATGTGTCAGGATCCGGCGGATCTCCTCCTCCAGGGGCCCCACACTCTCCGTGTCATAAGTATCCTTCTCAAAAGGCGTCTCCGTCCGTAAACACTTCAGAGCATACACCATCTGACCGAAGGCATGGCGGAAGTCCTCCGGATTATTCTTCAAAACCTCCTCATAATCGCCCCATGCCGGAAGATAACGGTATACCGCAAAGCTGTAATCCGGCAAATGTCCCGCCCGTCCGTGTCCCAGGTTCATTACGGAATTCTCAGAGCTGCGATAGATGGTATTCACGTAGATCCCCTTCTCCGGATCATCCTTCCCCGAAGGATTGTGCCGGAACACCACCGGCCGGTCCTCATACCCTGTTTCCCCGGGAACGCGCTCATAGAAGCTGTAATTTGTATTATTGATCACAAGGGACGGCGTACCGGCAAAGTACCGGTGTGCCCAGGTATCCGCCAGGATATGCAGGGCCAGACCTACCGCCTGTAAGCCTTTGCCCCGGGCAAGCTCCACGGTCTTTACCAGAAGATCGCTGTTCACATCACAGATCAGCCTGTATTTTTCCTCATAACGGCGTCCGCCCTTCTTCACCTCTCTATAGAGGTCCCCCGGCAGGAAATGAAAGGACGCCCAGATTTCTGTGATCTTCCTTCTCCCCGCCCAGTCTGACTTTGTATCCACCATTTCCAGCTGGAGCTGCGTGGTCGCTGCACGAGCCGGTGCGGAAAGCTCCGCCAGATAATCCTCAGAACAGAAATCCACCAAGGCCGCACTGTACGCGATCTCCACACTCTCCTCGTGGGAAAAACCTGCCAGGTATGCGGCTGTGTAGGTGGCGTAGTAATGGAACTCCTTCTGCATCCGTCACGCCTCCTTTCCTTCTGTCTCGCTGTTTCCCAGCATTTTGCGATACTTCTTAACACGGAACGCCGTGATCACCGTCTCCAGCAGCACGGCAGATGTTGTGATATCGATCATTGCCGTAACAAGGGTCGAAATCAGGTCTTCCTCCGGATTAAAGATATTTGCGACACTGTAAAGGGTTCCGGAGATTTGAGGGATCAGCATAATGATCGCCAGGACGATATACACTCTCCTCGACTTCTTTCCCCTGCCTTCGTCTCTCGCACACTTTCCGATATAGAGGTACGGCAGCGCCACCAGAAGAAGGACAATGATCACGGCGATCACGATCACGGTAGTGGATACTTCCTCCCCCTCCATCTCCGCACGAAACATTGCCAGCATCTCCTCGTTGAAGGTAAAGAACATGATCACGATACGAACCACACTCCAGAATGTGAAAACAACCAGGCCGCTTCCCGCCACCACCAGATTGTTCTGTAGTCTCCTCAGTTTCTTCTCCATCTAATCCTCCTACTGTTCCGATGTATCACCGGATCCATTTATCTGCCTTGGTGGATTCTCCGAAGCCCCAGTCTTCATCCGCAGCCTCCACCACCAGGTCAAAACCGTTCTTCTCCAATACCCTTGCGGAAGCTCGGTTTTCCACCATGGTGCTTGCCGTTATGATCTCAACATCCGTCTCTCCGTACAGATAGTCCACCATAAGTCCGAGAGTCTCCGAAGCAATGCCTTTTCCCCAAAAGGCTTCCAGAAGCCGGTAGCCCACGCTGATCTTGTGAATGCGGTCATTGAAGCCGTACATTTCCGCAAGACCTGCAAACCGGTTCTCACAGAAGACGCCAAGAATAAGGGACTCCCGTATACACTCCGTGTAAAGCCCCTCGATCACCCGCTGAACATCCGGGTACTGTTTCTCATATAAAAATGTGGGGAGGTATCGGTAGACTGCGTCGCTCTTCGTAAGCTCCCTCAGTCCCTCCGCATCCGCCTCCGCAAGTCCGCGCAGGATGACCCTCCTGCCACTGAGACATGGAATTTCCGAAAACGGCTTTTTCTTCACAAAGATCCCTCCGCTTCTCCTGCTCCTCATCTTCGAAAAACCGTTAACGAGCATAGGGAGCAGGGACCTGATTCATCCCTGCTCCCTGCATATTCGTTACAAAACGAACCGATATTTATTTATTGCTCATCTCCTTGGAAACCTTACTGAAATCGTCGGAAACCTGGGTCATGAAATCCTGATCGGACATACCCTCCGGCTTCTTGTCCATAGCCTTGGACAGGAAACCTACGATACCAAGGGTCTTGAATCCGTCGGAAGCATAGGCAACCACTGCAAATTCATCACCCATCTTATTTGCCTGTTCCTTGATCTTATCAGCAACTCCCATTATGCCGATCTGGATCAGCAGTGCAAGAACGGCACCGATGATACCAAGAACCAGTCCTGCCTTCTTCTTTCTTCCGCCCTCCTCAACAAGACTGTTCTTCCGAATCTGGAAGAAGATCGCAAGACCTGCGAGAACTGCTACAATTGCAAATCCGACCCATCCGATCAAAAACGGTCCGAAAAGCGCAAGGACAACTGCCAATACGCCAAATGCGATAACCATAACTCAACTCTCCTTTTAAAACTTTCTTACAAAATTATACAGAATCATGAAGAAAAAAACAATTTATTTCTGATTCTTCATCAGATATTCCTTCACGTCAAAATCATCACCGTACTGATAATCCAGGCAGTATTCCGTCTCCCCCCTGGCATTGGTCATAACGCTGTACGCATCCACATTTGCCAGAATGATTTTGGCGCTGAGGGAGTTCTCCGCATCCTCCAGGCGGTACAGCCTTCCGGAATCCGCAAAACGAAGCCGCAGCCATTGGGGAAGCAGCTCCACATCCAGCCGGATATCCGCACTTCCGGAAAATGCCTTTTCGATACGCTCCGTCAGCATTTCCTCCACTCCGTGATTGATACGGTGGATCTGAGTCTTATCAAAGCCCAGCTTCTCAGCGAGGCCGCAGACCAGTGCACAGGTGGGATAGATGGTGTAGCTCTGGTTCTTCAGAGTAATACTGAAGATATTCATACCCATATCCAGAACGTCCTGGATATTGCGTCCCCGCAGACGGTTCAGCATGTCCGCCTTCAGAGTCCGCTGATCCAGCTTACCGTTCTCCTTCAACGGAAACTGCTTAAATACAAAGAAATGTGACGGAATCTTAAAGGAGGACAGCTTCGTACGAAGGCGTGCCTTCAGAGCATCCTCATCCAGCCCGGCATTGTCCTTTGTGACCACACAGGCCTCCACGCTCTCTCCCCAGACGACGTGAGGTGCCCCCAGCACCTTAACATCCCGGATCTGTTCCTCCTCCAGAAGCACCTTCTCCACATCCGAGGGAGAGATATTCTCGCCGCAGCGGATAATGATGTCCTTGATCCGTCCGGTGAGCTGCAGCATGCCTTCCTCATCAAAGCGCCCCAGATCTCCGGTATGAAGCCAACCATCGGAATCGATCACCTGCTTCTCCTTCGGAAGCCCGTAATAACCGTTCATCTGACAGAAGCCCTTTACCACCACTTCGCCGATGGTTCCCTCCGGTACGAAGCCTCTCTCCCTGCTCCAGATCTTCACTTCCAGTCCGGGGAGCGGACGCCCCACGGTAACTGCACGCTTCTCCAGACGGTCCGATCCGGACGCAACGGAAATGATGGGCGAGCATTCGGTCTGTCCGTAGCCGTTGATGATCTTCGCGCCGCGGAATGCATTCTCCAGCCGCATCATTTTCACCGGTGTCTCAAATCCGCCGCCCACGATACAGTATCTGAGCCTGCCGGCAACCTTCTTATCAAAGCCGGGGGCCTGTGTCAGCATCCCGTAGATTGCACCCACCGAGGCCATGACCTTTACATCATAGGTCTCGATCAGTCCTGCAATGATATCAGCCTTAAGAACCGGCGGCAGGATCACATGGATCCCCTTTGAAAGCATGGCGAAGACAACCGTCAGGCCATAGCTGTGGAACATGGGAAGTGCCAGAAGTCCAACAGTCCCCATAGTATCATTTTCCGGGAAGATCACGCCTGCCGCACTGCGCGCATCGTTCAGTATGGAATAGGAGGACAGCTCCGGTGCCTTCGGGAAGGAAGTCGTTCCCGTAGTGAAGATCAGGACCCGGGTATCATGCGGACCCGCGGAGACACGAAGCTTCTTATACTCATCGATATCCTCTGCCGTTGGAAGAGGTGCCCCGGGATCCAGCGCCGCCCTGGCCAGATCCATATCTCGCAGAGTCCGCTCTGCGGATATTCCCGCATCCGCCGCAACCCCTGCCGCAGACTCAGGATCAAAGATCGTCATCGCATTCTGTCCCACCACAAGCCAGTTGGCATCCACGCTCCTCAGCAGCGCGGAGGTATCTTCTCCCTTCAGTCCATAGTTCATCAAAGCGGCCGTCGCACCGGTTTCGGTGATCCCCAGAAACGAGATCAGCCATGCGATACTGTTGAAGCTCCACAGTCCCACCTTATCCCCCTTGCCGATCCCGGCCCGGGACAGCGAAAGCGCGCAGCGCATGACTCCGATCCGCAGCTGGGCGAAGGTAAGAGTGGTACCCTCACAGGTCACTGCAGGCACATCCGGACATTTCTCATTCATCAGATCAAGAAAATCAGAAAAAATCAGTTCTCTAGGTTCCATGACTTTCCTCCACCATCACTCGTCCCATCCATAGTCGTCAGTCATAAATTCAGCCCAATAGTACTGGCTCATATATTCGTTGGAATATGCATTCACCGCGCCGGCATCCAGTTCCGCAAACCGATAATAATCGCAGTCCAGCACCTTCGTATTTGCAGCCAGGGAATTGTAGTCTTTGTGAACGGCCTCTTCTGCCCCCACCGCCTTCAGAGCCTTCATCATAACGGCGATCAGGGTCTGCAGATAGCTCTGCTGCTTCTTGTCATACGGCTCGTCCTCGAAGAGGGCTGCCGCGATCTCCCGCGTGGAGCATGAGCTTCCGTGCCGGTGCACCAGATAGGCGAAAATCTCCTTTGCACGGCTGCGGTCAAAATGTACCGGCTTTCCGTCCGGCGTGAATACGTCGAAGTTCCCGAAGCACTGTACCTTGAGAAGGGCATTCTTTTTCGGAATGATAGGGAACCTGAGCTCCTCCAGCTCCTGTGCCACCTCCTCCTTCGTGACCGGCTTCATGATATATCCGCTGGCGCGCATATCCATGGCCTCTCCCTTATACTCAGAGAACCCCGTAACGAAAATGATGTTCAGCTTGGGATTGATCTCCTTCAGCTTCTTCGCCACCTGCACACCGTTCATCCCGCGCATGTGAATATCCAGAAATGCAACGTCACATCCATTGGCTGCAGCGTCCCCGATCAGCTCGTCCTGATCATCGAAGGGTGCCACCTCCGCATCCGGTTTCACCTTCTTCACGCAGGTGGCCAACATTTTCAAAGCCAGAGGCTCATCGTCCAAACACAATATCCTCATTTGTACCTCCTCATTCCACTTCTTTGGAATCCTTCGTTTCATGCTCCCCTTCGGAATACTTGTCCTGTCCGCTCTTCGGAAGGATCACCGTCGTCACGGTCCCTTCACCCGGCGTACTTTCGATCTCTACCCTGCCGTCACACATATCTGCGAGACGCCGTTCCGTATTCTCCATTCCCACATGGGACTTTCCGTCGCTCTTCGTTTCCCGCTTCTTCCGGGCCTCCTCCATATCGAAGCCCACTCCGTCATCGGAAATGATGATGCGGTAGTCCTCCTCGGTCTCCCTGGTGGCAATGGTCACGGTCCCGCCCTGCTTCTTCATTCCCACGCCGTGCTTCACCGCATTTTCAACAAGGGGCTGGATGGACAGCTGGGGCAGACGGAAATCCGTAGCCTGAATATCATAGGCGATGTTCAGCTTCGTATCAAAGCGCAGCTTCTCGATATACAGATACTTCTTCAAATGCTCCAGCTCCACATCAAAGGGCACCGGTGCCGTCTGCTTCAGGGAATCCATATTTCCCCTAAGATATTTGGCGAAGGTCACCGTAGCCTCCTGGGCCGTGTCGGGATCGATGGTACACATCATGGCAATGGATGTCAGTGCGTTGTACATGAAATGCGGCTGTATCTGACTCACCATGACACCGACCTTTGCCTCATACAGTTCCTTCTGCATCTGCTGGTACCGGATGGAATCCCGATACTGCTGCCGAAGGTCCAGGATGATCCGGACGATCTGGTACAGCATGGTAAAGGTAAGACCGAAATAGTAGAAATGAATATCCGCAAAATCAAATGCGCCGTTCAGTGCATCCAGGAACATGCAGAGCGTCAGCGGCGCCAATGCGATCAGAACATGAACCGCCTGCTTCGACTCCCTTGCTTCACGGAACAGAAGTGCCGCAGCGAGCAGCATGCAGACCGCCGTCAGTGCATCCATCAGATTCGAGGACGCATAGAGATCCCAAACACCGCCGAAATGCAGGCAGATCATGGTGATGGTTGCAAGGATGAAGGCTGTCGCCGTCAGGTTCGCCACCATTCGGCCGTTCGTCCTCTTCAGATTTGCCTTCATGTAGAAGAGGATGGAGATCACCAGACAATATTTCAGTATCATCACAAGTGCCATACATAAGGTGGCATCTCCGATCCAAAGATTCAGATACCAGCTTAACCTCTGTCCGATCATAAAGAGCCCCCACAGGAAACAGAGCCCACCGAAGGTCAGATACCGATAATCCACCTTCCCCAGGATAAAGCCTGCGATGGGAAAAAGGAACAGTCCGAAGAAGCATACCAGTACAAAAAGCAGCATGGCCGGCATGGTTTCACGGAAGAACAGGATGTAGAATCCGTTGTCGCCGCTGTAGGTCGCCGAACAGCATTCTGAGAATCTTTCCCCGTCTCCGTAGGGATTCTCCAGCTCCAGGATCAGCTCCGGTCCCTCAGTCATGGTATACAGGGCTTCCCGGTCCCCCACGAGATCTCCCAGATCCAGTACCCACACGTTATAACCGGGCGTATCCGGCATATCCATCTCCATATAATCGTCCAGCTCATAATGATCCATAAAATACTGTCTGTTCGACATGGGATCATCCGGATCGGCCATCTGGACATAGAAGGAATAGGCCTCCTCCAGCCAGTCCTCCCGGCTCTTATACTTTCGTTCCGCCAGCAGATTGCCATCCGCAGTCGTGATCCGGTACCATACATTTTTAGTGGAAATGTTCAGATTGTTGAACAGACGGAGATCCATGGGATTCAGTTTCCAGCGGACCGTGATCTTCCGAAAATGCTCGTTGACATAGCGTCCTCCCACAAAGGGCTTCCACTCCCCGCCATCCACCGAGTATTCACCGTCCAGCATGGCCTCACGGGTCGCCAGTCCCGATGCGTCCACAAAGTAATGCCGGCAAAGCAGGAAGGCTCCTGCCAGCATCAGTAGAATGACCACAAACCCTATGACGGTCCAGATCCTGCCACCTACTACCTTCTTCATACCTACCTCCGGACAGAGCACTGTCCTTTACGTCAAAATGAGATCATTTGTTCTGTAAATCTCCTGCCGCAGGATACCCGTACGCTGCCTCGGCACTGTCCACCGCCTGCAGGATAGCTTTACTTACCACCTCTGCCGCAAGAGTTCCCACCAGATCCATATCCGCCTTCACGTTCCCTACGGACAGGGCGTAAATGCTGTCACCGTCCGCAGAGGTGTGCACCGGCCGGATGGACCTTGCATATCCGTCATGTGCCATTCCGGCGATCTTGCAAAGCTGCGCTTTGGAGAATTCCGCATTCGTCAGTACTGCAGCCAGCGTCGTATTTCCGGCAAATTTATTCTCAACGGGTTCCGTTCTTTCC
>CADBRW010000228.1 GCA_902797155.1 uncultured Lachnospiraceae bacterium | reverse complement strand
CACACTGTTATGAGGCGGCAACATCGGCAGTCGAACGCCCCAGCCATAGTATCTGCCCGGGAGATGAACATTCGACAACACATCATGGTATCATTTTTCCTGTCTGTTCTAAACATATGCTTCCGCCTCCTTTCCTTCCTTCTATTCCTGAAGCACTGTCTGCTTTTTCTGCAGTTCCTCGCTTGGAACAATGTCATAATAGCACCTTTTACCTACTATGTCAATAGGTTTTTAAAAAATTTTTTTGGGGATACCCGAGACCGACATTTCCGATCGGGGGCATCCCCTTCTAAATCCTGTATTCTACCATGTTGTGTAGA
The DNA here is from genome assembly GCA_902797155.1 of uncultured Lachnospiraceae bacterium. Taxonomy (GTDB): domain Bacteria; phylum Bacillota; class Clostridia; order Lachnospirales; family Lachnospiraceae; genus Eubacterium_Q. The sequence goes on along the minus strand of CADBRW010000228.1, from coordinate 9,051 downwards.
TGTCGATGGTTCCGTAGGAACAACCGGTATCATACACCTTTGCAGGTCCTACACTGGTCATCAGTGTGGAATAGACCCGCAGGAACTTCTGGTTTGATGCTACGCAGATGTAACCATCCTTATCACGGATGATACCATCCTTTGCGACATGCTTTCCGGGAATTGCGACTGCCGTATTCTTACCGCAGCCCTCTCTGGTGGAATACCATGTCTCACGGTGTCCGTTGAATCGGATCGATCCGTTGGACCGTGTGATGTGGCCCTTGGAGCCTTCATAGATCTCGGAATACTGCAGCTGAATACCCTTGTAGGTCTTACCTGTCGCATCCTCGGCCAGAGCCTTCTCTCTTGCTTCCTTTTCAGCCTTGATCCTGGCTTCTTCTGCGGCCTTTGCCTGAGCCTCGATGTCTGCCTGCTTTGCCTTTCCGGCCTCAATGGCAGCCACACGATTCTCTCTCAGACCCCTGGCCTTTGCGTGAAGGTTGGTTTCCAGACTCTTTACGGCTGCTCTGTTTGTATCCTGAGCCACCTTCAGAACCGGAGACACCGTCACCTGGTTTATGTTGCTTTCTTCCATGAGACAGTTGACCTCCAGGACTTCACCGTCCATCGCCTTTAAGGTCTCCGGTCTGAAGAACCCGTCAGTGCTCTCGATCACCGTCTCCTGTTTTTGGCCACCTGCCTCAGCCCGAAGGATCGGATCGCACTGTGTGCTGATCAGAACAAGGCCAAGACTCATGATAGCCAGCTTCTTAATTGTCATAATTGCACGTTTTCTCCTTCCAATGATTTCATGGATTTAGAATACGGCCGTGATTATATCAGTTATGTAACAATTTTGCAACATTTTCTTATTAACTTTATAACAAATCCATAGTAATTTCGTAATGAAGGAGTGAAAATGCACGGAAATGCACAAAGAAATGACCGAAAAAAGCCCGTGACTGCGAGTCAATGCCCCGCGTACTCAAGTATGGTTTCGCGCAGCGCGCGGCCGGCCTTCTGCCTCTCCAGTAGATGGAGGGCGGGATTGGTTCGGCGTTCTACACGTTCGAAGAGCGGTGCCAGGAACTGTTCTTCCGCATGGCCCCGCTGGGCCAGGCCGTCCTCCGCCAGACGGAGCACCCGCTCCAGCAGGGCGTAGGCCGCATCGTCGAAACGGCTCGTGTGATCCTGACGTACCAGGATCTCCCTCAGCTCGCCCACGCTGTAGCCCTGCTGGTAGAGGTCCACATCAGAGGCGAGCAGCCGTGTCAGCTCCGGCAGCTTTGCGATGAGTCCGGCGTGGAATGCTGCAACCGTCAGCACATCCTGCACCGGCTGCTCACAGACCGACCGGAATTCCACGGTTCCGCGGAAGGTCAGGTCATTGAATTTGAAGGATCTGAGGAAGGCCAGGTCCGACAGCCCCGGTTCGAAGGATGCATAGCGGTAACGCCCCTCCTCCGGGTCGAAGTATTCGCCCCGCACCACCTTTTCCTTAAAATAGTCCTCAATGGGGATCGGCGGGAAGTTGATGTACTTGCCCTCCCTCTCCAGACAGTAAAGGCTTTCGGAGGAAATGTACCGCACGATCTCATCCACCGAATGCAGCTTCTTATCATATTCATCCACATTGTGGGGATTCAATCCGTGAAGGCTGTGCTTCCAGAGGTAGTCCCGGCTGGCCAGGAACCGGTGATCCGGATCCGCGTCGAAGACGGAGTTGGCGAAGAGCAGGGCCTTCAGGGGCTCCAGGCGATTGAAGGTGTTGAGCATTTCCACCACATGCTCCTTCCCGGCATCCACCTGCACCTGAGACGCACAGGAGAACAGCCCGAAATGGGGCCAGTGATGAAAATGGATCCGATTCCCGTACTCGGTGTAGGACTCCAGATGATGCAGCAGCATCCGGTATCTTCCGTTGTGGATGGGTTCCTTCCGGTTCACCCGGTAACCCGGATTGATCCCCATGCCGGTCAGGGTGTGCTTCTCAGCCAGCAGGAAATCTTCTATATAGGAATAATACCGGTCGAAGCGTTCCCTGATGACATGGATATTCCCTTCCACGCCAAAGGACAGCTCCAGGGTATTGAAGCTGCAGTCAAAGGAAATGGTGTCCCCGGTGCGTTCATCCTCCGCCAGATAGATCTCCCCGTCATCGTCCCGGCTGACCTTCGAGAAGCCGAAACGGACCACGAATTCCTCCGCCAAATGGTGCACAACGTCAAAATCCACCGGCTCCGTCACCTCCGACAGCCCGATGTTTCTCAGATTCACAATGGGATATTCCAGTTCCACGCCCACCACAGGCTTCGCCTTTCGTTCCGTGGGCCGGATGTATTTGTTGTAAATAGCTTCCCTGAGCATCTCGTCCTGAATCATACTTCTCTCCTTCTTTCCGATTGCCTCGGGTCATCTCAAAACCGATTATGTTCATACCGATCATTTCATATCGTTCATCTCATACCGATTCGATTTACAGTCCTGCATACTCCAGATACAGCATCCGGATCTGTTCCTCATTTTCCACATAGGTTCCGGTATGCATCGCTCCGACCTGGATCCGCTGCCCGTCCTTGTAGATCAGCAGCTGGTTTTGCGGAACCTCGTTCCAGTCTCCCTTTCCCAGCGGCCGGGTGGAGAAGAATACGCCCTTCCCGTCCTCCAGGATGTAAAGGGTCCCCGGTGCATTTTTATGGACATACAGATACTCGCCGTCGCTGAATACAAGATTCAGCTTATTGCCCGGAGCCAGGATCCGTACCACGTCCTCCGCAACCCGAAAGCGCTCATTGACATCAAAGGAGCCAAGGGCATCCTCCAGGTTCTCGTTGATCCGGTCCACCAGATAGAGAAGGATCCGCTCGCTGTCGGTAGTCCCCTCCTGCCGGTGCACATAGGGGTTCAGCACCCCCGGTTCGAAGACGGTGCCGTTGTGGATCAGGGTCCAGGTCCGTCCGGACTCATCCCTCTTCACAAAGGGGTGGGTGTTCCGATACTCCACATGCCCCATGGTGGCCTTCCGGATATGAGCCATCATGGCGGTCACTTCAAAGCCCGCAGCCAGACGGCTTTTCAGATAGCTGCTGGCCGAAGCCCTCACCGGTTCCCGTTCCACATTCTGGACTCCATGCTCAAATACCGCGATACCCCAGCCGTTGGAATGCTCCCTGCTGTGGGAGAAGAATTCCTTCAGCAGCTCCGTCACGCGGACCTTTTCTCCTGCACTGACCGCAAAAAGCTCACACATACTCTCTCCTCCTCCGGAAGCTCCTGCTCTGCCAGCCGGATCAGCTCCTTCTCCCAGGCAGATACCCGCTTTCCTGAATATATGACGGCATTTTCCCCCTGGATCTCCGTCCGGTATACCGCCTCCTCCACGTCGATGAGATGCCCTGACAGCAGCTTCTCCAACCGATCCATGTTCTTCTCACTGTAAAAAAGTCCCTTCAGCAGTGCCGCATATCCCAGTGCCTTTTGGATGGGCACGCTGTCTGCCACCCGCACCTCCAGGTACCGCTTCAGGCGGATATGATGGAAGAACATGGACAGCAAATGTTCCACCAGCGCCTTCTGCCGCTCCGGATCCCCGTCATAATCCGTAAGCGTCAGGATCTCGGAGAGCTTCTTCTCTCCCGCGTAGGTGGTCTCCCCCCGATCCGTCAGCACCACCAGGGGCCGGCTGAGCAGAAGGTCCGCATAGGCACCATACCCGAACTGTCCGTGAAACGCCCCGGGGAAGAAGCCTGTCCTGTCAGGATCCAGATCCTCCCAGATCTGCGTCCGGAGCAGGTGCTTGCCCTGCCTCTCCGCCAGACGGCTGTCGGGATAAAACTTATTCTCCATCATCTGCATCAGCACCGGAGAAAGAATGGTCAGCAGCCTGAGCTTCCGCACCATATCCTCTTCGGATGCGTAGTCCAACGAGATCTGGGTGGAGGCGGAGGCCCGCATCATATGCCTCCCGTAGTTTCCCGTCCCCCGGAAATACCGGTCCATAAAGTAGTACCTGTTCTTCGGGATCAGCGTCAGATCCATGGGATGGATTCTTCCTGCCTCCACGGCCGGATGAAGTCCGCCCGTCGCCAGCGCAAATCCAAGGCTCCCAAACACCGGGTCCCACACATTTCGGAATTCCCGGTACACCGAACCGATCTTATCTATGGAGGAAAATGGAGCGATGCTGATCTCAAACTGGCAGGAGGGCTCCACACTTACGGTGTAATCTCCCGCATCATATCCCACCACTCTTCCCTCAGAAGTGATAAGCCTGGCACCCAGCTTCGTTCCCGTGGTGCGGATCAGCTCCGACAGCACATCGAATTCGATCCCGTCCTCCACCTCATTCAGCACGAAATGCTCCAGCTCAAGCCCGACCCTCTGCTGATCCGTCTCGCCTTCCCTTATGAAATTCGTGATCACATCTCTGTCTGTCATCAGCTGATCCTCCGTTTCTTGGATATCGTTTCGTAGGAGAAGGACTCCAGAAAATGTCTCGCCCGCTCGGTCTTCGGTGCCAGGAAGAAGCTGCCGCCCCGTCCTTCCTCCACAATGCCACCCTGATCCAGGAAGATCACCCGGTCTGCAACCGCCCGTGCAAAGGCCATCTCGTGTGTAACGATCACCATGGTCCGTCCCTGCTCCGCCAGTCGGAGCAATACCTCCAGCACCTCCCGGATCATTTCCGGATCCAGTGCTGCCGTGACCTCATCGAAGAGCAGCACCTCGGGATGCATGGCAAGCGCCCGCACGATGGCCACCCGCTGCCGCTGCCCGCCGGAGAGCTGTCTCGGATAGAAGTCCGCCTTCTCCTCCAGGCCCACGCGTTTCAGCAGGGTCAGGGCCTCCTCCCGTACCTCCTGCTTCTCCCTCTTCTGCACCTTCAGTGGTGCCAGCATCACATTTTGCAGAATGGTCTTATGAGGGAACAGCTCGTAGCTCTGGAAGACCATGCCCACCTTCTGGCGGATGGCGGAAAGCTCCGCGGAAGAAGGTCTCCTGCCTCTTCGGCCCCGGGTCTCTTCCCCGGTTCCGCCTTCGACCCTTCCGTTCACCGTTTCTCCCCGGAAGGTGACCGATCCATCCTGAATCTGCTCCAGACCGTTTAGGCATCGGAGCAAAGTACTCTTGCCGCAGCCGGAGGGTCCGACGATCACCACGACCTCCCCTTCCTTCACGGAGAAGGATACATCCTTCAGGATCACATTTTCCTCATATGCTTTTGTAAGATGCTCCACTTGAAGGATCTCATTTTCTCTGCTCATAGCACCTGTCGCTCCTCGTTCCATAGTTTCCACAAAATGTCTTTTCCCCGATATATCACGTCCGAATCAATGCCCCATCACACTCATGCCACCGCCCAGCGTTTCTCAAGCCTCCTTGCCAGCAGGCTGATGGGCCAGCAGGCCAGGAAGTACAGCAGGAACACGGCCGCATATACACCAAATGCCGCATTGGGCGAAGCCGTGCGGTTTGCTTCTATGATCTGCTGTCCTACCTTCAGGACCTCCACCACACCGATCATCATCACCAGGCTGGTGGTCTTGATCATGCGGGTGATCAGGTTAATGGACAGCGGGATCAGCCGCCGCAGTGTCTGGGGGATCACGATCAGCAGATACACCTGCTTCTCGGAGAAGCCCAGAGCCGCCCCACTTTCATACTGATGCTTCGGAATGCTGATCAGGGCACCTCTTGTTATGTCCGCCATTTCCGCAACGCCCCAGAAGCTGAAAACGATCACCGCGGAAACCTCCGCATCCAGGTCCCAGCCCAGCACCCGGGTACTTCCGAAGAAAACGATAAAGAGAAGCACCATCTGCGGCATGAACCTTACAACCTCCAGATAGAGAGTTGTGAGGAAGCGGATCACAGGCTGCTTCTTCGTCATCAGGATCCCAACAAGGACACCCAGCGTCAGGCTGATGGCCACGGATATAAGGCTGATCCGGAGGGATACCCAGAGTCCCTCCAGAAGCCGGAGTCCGTTGGTTCCTTTGAATAATACGTCAATCCCCAAATCCTGCACGGCGCACCCTCCTTTCCAGATATTTTCCCAGGAAGGATACCGGCAGCAGGATGATCAGGTAGAAGATCACCAGAAGGAGCAGGCACTCCTCCGTCTTGTAATAAAGACCGATCAGGTCCTTTGCCGTAAACATCAGGTCCATCAGGCTGATGGCTGAAAAGACGCTGGTCTCCTTCAGAAGAAAGACCACATTTGCCGTAATGCCCGGAACGCTGACGGAGACTGCCTGGGGAAGCACCACCAGCCGCAGGGTCTGCCACCGGGTCATGCCCAGGGAAAGCGCGCTTTCGATCTGTGTCTTCTCAACGGTCTCCAGTCCGCTGCGGAAGGTTTCCGCCATATAGGCTCCGCCCAGGAGCCCCAGTCCCAGGATGCCGCAGAGCTCGGCGCTGATCTGTATTCCCAGCTTCGGCAGCCCGAAATACAGGAAGAAGAGCTGCACCAGGAGCGGTGTGTTTCGAAACAGTTCGATATAGGCCCCTGCCAGCTGTCTCAGCACGGGGATCCGGTAATGCCGGACCAGAGCTGTGACAAATCCGATCAGAAAGGACAGCAGGATTCCCAGCCATCCGATCCAAAGGGTCAGCCACAGGGCTTTTTCAAACAGAGGGAGGTAGTCCCCCATCACTTCCAGATTCATGCTCTCCGCCTGTCAACCTTTCTTGAGAGAAGCATTCCCAGCCATTGGAGGATCTGCATCAGGAGAACCAGCACCACCACGGTAATGATCATGACTTCCGTTTCATAACGGTAGTAGCCGTACCGTATGGCGATATCCCCCAGTCCTCCTCCTCCGATCACACCCGCCATGGCGGAGTAACCCAGGATCGTTCCCAGCGCAATCGTTATACCTACAAGGAGGGACGTTCTGGCTTCCGTGATCAGCACCTTCCGGATGATGGTGGTATGCTTTGCACCGAGACTGACTGCTGCCTCGATCACACCCCGGTCCACCTCCTTCAGTGAATTCTCAACCATCCTCGCGATCAGCGGTGCAGCTGCAATGGTCAGCGGAACGATAGTCGCCGTCGTTCCGTAGCTCTTGCCTACCACCAGCTTCGTCAGGGGCTGGATGAGAATGAGAAGGATCAGAAAAGGAACGCTTCTCGTCACATTTATGATCAGATCCAGCACCCGATAAAGGATCGGGCGAGGACTGATTCCGTCTTTACTTGTTATCGTAAGCAGGACACCCAGCGGAAGTCCGATGAGATACCCGAGAGCCGTGGAGATCAGCACCATACGGAGCGTATCCAGCGTGCCCTCTAAAAGCATGGGCCAAATATCAGCTAACTGCATGTGCACCTCCCCGGATCACTCTAAGATCACTGTCATCTTCCTGCTCCTTACCTGCATCCCGCCTCCCGGCAGAACGCTCTTTTTCATCATCTTCCGTAAGCTCCTCCTCCAGCTGCTCCGACTCTCTGAGAAGCAACAGCTGCCTTGCGGCCTTGGATTTCGGATTATTGAAGACCTCCTGTACCGGTCCCGTCTCCGCCACACTTCCGTGGTGCAGGACTGCCACCCGGTCACAGATTTCCGTGATCACCCGCATTTCATGGGTGATGATCACGATGGAAATGTGGTATTCCCGGTTTACCCTCCGGAGCAGCTCCAGGATGGTGCGGGTGGTCTGCGGATCCAGCGCGCTGGTGGCCTCATCGCAGAGAATGATCCGCGGATGAGATGCCAGTGCGCGTGCGATCGCAACTCTTTGCTGCTGGCCTCCGGAGAGCTGGACCGGATAGGCCTTCGCCTTGTCCTCCAGTCCCACCGTCCGAAGGTATTCCAATGCCTGCTTCCTTGCTTCCTTCTTACGAAGGCCTGCGATCTCCAGGGGGAAGCACACATTGTCCAGCACTGTTCTTTGCATGAGCAGGTTGAACTGCTGGAAGATCATGGCGATGTTCTGCCGCTCCAGCCGAAGCTCCCGTTCGGAAAGAGAAGTGATCTCTCTCCCCTCTACCCGGATCTCACCGGTTTCCGGTCGCTCCAGCAGGTTGATACAGCGAACCAATGTGCTCTTCCCGGCTCCGGAGAGGCCGATCACGCCGAAGATCTCGCCTTCCTCCACGGATAGACTGACCTCTTTCAGGGCGTGAACCGAGCCGTTCTTCCCGGAATATGTCTTATTCACCTTATCCAGTTCAATGACTGCCATACTGTTTCCTCTTTCGATTTCCATGTTGCTTATTCCGGAATTCTTCCGGACAATTATGCCTTTACGATTTACGAAATGACCTTAGTTGAAAGGGATCACCGCTCCGTCATAAGTATCATTGATAAACTTGCTGATCTCCTCAGACTTCAGTACCTTTACAAGGGCCTGGATCTTCTCGCTGTTCTCATTTCCGGCCTTTACACCGATGATATTTACATAGGTCTTTGCAGCTTCGGAATCGGACTTCTCGAATGCGATGGCATCCTTTCCAACAGAAAGTCCTGCCTCAAGTGCATAGTTACCGTTCAGCACTACCAGTGCAACCTCGCCTCTTACGCGGGATACCTGGGCAGCCTCCAGCTCCTGGATCTTGATATTCTTCGGATTGTCCCGGATATCCAGAACCGTTGCTGTAAGGCCTGCGCCTTCCTTCAGTGTGATCACTCCGTTGGCCTGCAGTAACAGGAGGGCTCTCGCTTCATTTGTAGTATCGTTCGGTACTGCAATGGTATCGCCGTCTGCAAGCTCATCCAGAGAGGACTTGGTTCCCGGGTAGATGCCGAAGGGTTCGTAGTGGATACCGCCGGCATTTACGATATTCGTTCCATTTTCCTTATTAAAATCATCCAGATACGGTACGTGCTGGAAATAATTCGCGTCGATCTCACCACTCTCAACCACCAGGTTCGGCTGTACATAATCCTCAAACTCAGTTACCTTCAGCTCCCAGCCCTCTGCTGCCAGAAGCTCCTTTGCCTTAGCCAGGATCTCTGCGTGAGGTGTGGGGGATGCTGCTACGGTAATGGTTCCCTTGGACTCTGCCGCTGCAGGAGCCTCGGTACTGTCAGCCGGTGCTGCATCTTCCTTTGCTCCGGCGGTT
>CADBRW010000227.1 GCA_902797155.1 uncultured Lachnospiraceae bacterium | reverse complement strand
TCATTTCCTGCGGTGCAGCTTCCGTATGAGCAGGCACAGGATCGCGTAGTACACCACCACAAGCCCTGCCACGATCCAGCAGAACATGGTGGATTTCGGCGCAAGTCCCACAAGAACCAGCACCGGTGCACCCAGAATGATACCGAAGCTGGAGCCCAGCACCAGGTTATTCGCCGCCGGGGTGGACAGCTCGGGATCGATCTCCCGAAGCAGCAGCACGCCGGAGCTGATGGTCCCCGTCAGCATTCCGAACATGGAGATCAGCCCCTCATAAAAATAGTCTTTATATACGATCTTACATACGATACTGAGATGTACCCAGGTGGCAATGGCACCCAGCACCGTCATCAGGATAAAGGGAACCCACAGCCCCTGAATATCCTCTACATTGATGGACGCAATACCGGCCACGATCATCATGTCGAAGAAGAAACCGGACAGACGGTTCAGAAGGTAGTTGTTCTGGTACTGGCGTTTCATCAGCCCCACCTTCTTTCCCTTCTCCAGCAGCACCCGAACCAGGATGGCCAGGGCAGAACCGATGATGAAGTTAAAACCCCAGATCAGGGTATTTACGGTCTTCGCAACTCCCTCGGAAATGGCGGAGATCCCGGAGGTCACGCCCCAGGCAACCAGGTAGGTGGCCAGATAGACCAGCAGCACCATGGCCAGCTGTACCGACAGCTTATCCACCGAATCGGAAATGGGGATCTCATCTCTTCCCTGGAAATAATCGGTTCCCGGGATTGCCTGCTCCGACTGCTCTTTTCGCTTTAGTTTCCCCTTCCGGACCAGCACATTCATTATGATAATACCCACAACGCAGGCAACCAGATATCCCACAGCCGCAACCGCAAGACCGAAGCTGCGTCCGCCCGTAAAGCCAAGAGCCTCATAGCTGGAACCCACGTTGTTCGCCTGTCCGGGTCCCTGCCCATAGCCCATGGGAAGCAGTAGTCCCGCCGCCTCAAAGAGGGAGGGCATCACCGTCATGGAGAGCAGCAGAGTGATCACAAGTCCGACCACCCCCTGCACCAGATAGGTGGAGACAATGACCGCACCGGACTTCAGCCCCGTCAGATCCCCCTTCCCGTTCCGCGATACCGGAACCCGGAGACTCATGGCGATGAAACCAAGAGCGATGCCGTGGTAGACCAACATTTCCATAAAATTCTGATCAATGGTGAAAATGCCGAGATATTTGAGGATCAGCAGAAGAAAACCGCCAAGTACGGCAATGGGGATCATGATCCTTCGAACGAAGCTGACCTTCTCCCTGAGGAAATTTGCGAACAGGATCACCCCCGCGATCAACCCCAGCTGTATGATGATATTCCATAATGATTGATTTACTGCAGAATAATCCATGAATTCCTGACCTTCCAACTATATTTCCGACCCATCTAGCATACCATAAATCCCACTGTCTGTCACGAGAATGCCCTTTTCTATTCATGCTTTTTATGATATACTGTGAGGCGGATGCCCTGTGGATTCAGGGCCGGAACTGACAACCCCGAATAGAAAGATAGAAAGGATTCTGCCATGTCAAAGTCTATTGATCAACGATCCATCGATGCGATCCGCATCCTCTCCGCAGACGCAATTCAGAAAGCAAATTCCGGTCATCCGGGCCTTCCGCTGGGTGCTGCTCCCGCAGCCTATACCCTGTGGTCCAAGGTTATGAAGCACAATCCCAGGAATCCGAAATGGGAGAACCGCGACAGATTCATCCTGTCCGGCGGACATGGTTCCATGCTCCTCTATTCTCTGCTTCACCTCTTCGGCTACGGACTTACCGTAGAGGATCTGCAGAATTTCCGTCAGCTGGGTTCACTTACTCCCGGCCATCCGGAATACCGTCACACCACAGGTGTGGAGGCGACCACCGGCCCTCTGGGCGCAGGTATGGCTATGGCTGTCGGCATGGCCATGGCTGAGAAGCACCTTTCTTCTATCTTCAATACAGCTGACCAGGCAGTGGTGGATCACTACACCTACGTGCTGGGCGGCGACGGCTGCATGATGGAGGGCATTTCCTATGAGGCCTTCTCTCTGGCCGGAACCCTTGGGCTTTCCAAGCTCATCGTGCTTTACGATTCCAATGACATTTCCATCGAGGGCGGTACCAACATCGCCTTCCGTGAGTCCGTGCAGAAGCGTTTCGAGGCCTTCGGCTTCCAGACTCTCCGCGTTGAGGACGGAAATGATCCGGATGCCATTCTCGCAGCCATTCAGGAGGCAAAGGCAGACACCACACGCCCGTCCATGATCGAGATCAAGACCAAGATCGGCGCAGGCTGTCCCGCAAAGGAAGGCAAGGCTTCCGCACACGGCGAGCCTCTCGGCGTTGAAAATGTGGCAGCTCTCCGTGAGAACCTGGGCTGGGAGGATTCCACTCCTTTCGCGGTTCCGCAGGACATTTACGATAATTACGCAGCCATCGCTGCAGAGAATGCAAAGGCCGAAGAGGCATGGAACGAGCTCTTCGCCGCATGGCGTGCCGCAAACCCGGATCTGGCAAAGCTCTGGGATGAATATCATGATGAAGACTATGCCGAGAAGCTCTACGATGATGAGGCCTTCTGGAACATTTGCGATGCACCGGAAGCTACACGTAACGTATCCGGCAAGCTGATCAACTATATGAAGGACAGGATCCCCAACTTCTTCGGAGGCGCTGCGGATCTGGCACCTTCCACCAAGACCTATATGAAGGATATGGGAGATTTCTCCAAGGAGAC